>CAYOFR010000001.1:0-1609 GCA_964403475.1 uncultured Candidatus Saccharibacteria bacterium
CCCTTTAATAAAGGAGCAGACGGGGTCAACAAGAAAATCTTGGGAGAATTAAAGCCTGAAAAGACAATGACAAATATTTGGGAATATGCGGTCGGCTATGGTGGTTCAACCACTGATAAACTTGCGTTTGATCACCCTGCAATTTTTCCGGAGAGATTAGCAGAAGATCACATAATTTCTTGGACAAAAGAGGGCGATATTGTCTTTGACCCTATGTGTGGCTCTGGAACAACGTGTAAAATGGCAGCAGCAAACAAAAGACACTATATTGGATGCGACATTTCGCAGGAGTATGTTGAGTTGGCAAAAAAGAGACTAAAGAAATAATCCTAGTAACTCTTCTTAAGAAACTCTATTGCGCTTTTTAGCAGTTCTATATCATCCTTAAAGCGCCCCAAACCAGTATTACAACTGTCACAAATCCAACCACCGGGCTTACCGGTTCTGTGGTCGTGCTCAAGCACGATTTTACTAGTCACACCCGCGATAGTTCTTTTCTTGCAGATAGGACACTCAAAAGGTTCATTTAGTGGTTTTTTCTTTAGCCACTCGATTCTGTCTTTTCTTGGTATTCCGGTTCCTTCCATCTTTATACGGCAGTCCTTACAAGAGGGGCGTCTGACAGATCGGTTATTCTTTCCATTTTGATTTTTCGCAAATTCAGTAGTCTTTTTAAGTTTATGGCAAACGTTACAAATTTTCTTAGGAAAAGCATCGCCGGTTTTCTTTACATCAATAACATCAAAATCCTTTTCATTAAGTTCCACTTGTTTCCAAATGCGAATAAAAAAGATCGAGCCGTGATTTTTATCTTCTGATTTCAAAAACCCAACGTCACCCTTCTCAATCGTAATTTCCTGTGGAGCCACCACATTATTTTTTGCTACCACATATTTGTTTTTTTGAGTATTAACTTTGCTCATGATAGGAAAAAATCTAGCGATTTTTTATAAAGTTTTGCAAACTCCTTGAGTTGCAAAACATCAAATCGTCTCTGTCCAGATTCTATTTTAGAGACATAAGACTGAGTTCTGCCAAGTTTTTCAGCGACCTCAATCTGTCCGAGACCGGCTTCAAGACGAGCACTTTTCAAGCGTGCAACGATTTTCTTATGATCATCTTGATAAATTGCTCTTGGCATATGTTTACATGATAATATTCCATTGTGTATTATTCCAAATTGCCATATAATGTAATAGCCCTCGCACCCGGTTCCGCCCCATACAATTTTAAAAAAATCCTCCCGCGAAAAAGAAAAAGAATGGAGAGGCGGAACGGGGCGAGGGCGGAGCGCCGAGTCCGCGAGGCGCTGGTCGGCATGATTAGTAGCTCTCGAAAAAAGTTCGCGCATTGGTTATAATTTCATCACATTCTGAAACTGCCTCGGCAGAAAGCGCAAAGTGCTGGCGCGCCGAAGGCGCGTCACTTAGTGAAGTTTTCCACAGATATATTTACCACGAATAGTTAGAATGTATTATATGAAAAAGATACTTTGGACAATACTTTTTCTGCTTGCTCTTTGGGCGCTATTTTCTGTTGTAAAAAAAGTAAATGCACCAGCGCCATATGTGCCGTCAGAGAATACTACAGAGGATATACTTCCAGCTAA
>CAYOFR010000002.1:0-9190 GCA_964403475.1 uncultured Candidatus Saccharibacteria bacterium
TCATTGCTGACGAGCCTACAGGCAACCTAGATCCAATCAATACCTATGAGATAGTGCAGATTTTAAAGAAGATAAATGATCTGGGTACAATGGTAATTTTGACTACTCACAATAAGGGTGTTATAGACTCTCTCGGTAAGCGCGTTATTACCATGGAAAATGGTAGAATCATACGTGATGACAAAGAGGGAAAATATATAATCTAAATATGCTCAAGACAAACTTAAAGAGAATAATAAAATCAGGATTTTTTGGTTTTTTCCGTAATGGATTTGTATCACTTTCTTCTGTGCTAGTCATGCTCATCACTTTGTCTGTGATTGGCTCTGTGATATTTTTTGGAGCGATTTTAGATTCTAGTCTTGAGGCGATAAGAAATAAGGTTGATGTTAATGTTTACTTTGTTAACACAGCTGATGAGAGCGATATTTTAAATATAAAAAATTCTCTTGAGAAATTACCAGAAGTAAAGAGTGTGGTGTATGTTTCAAAAGAAGAAGAATTAGCAAATTTTATAAAGCGTCATGAAAACGATCACTCCACACTTCAGGCTTTAGATGAAATAGGGGAAAACCCTCTTGGTGCAAAGTTGAATATAAAAGCAAAAGAGCCACAGCAATACGAGGGTATAGCAAGCTTTTTGCAGGGTGACAATGTTTTGTCTGCAAATGGAAAGGTGATAGTAGATGATATAAATTATGCAAAAAATAAAGACGCAATAGAAAAGCTGACCCAAATAATTAATTCTGCTGATAAATTGGGCTTCTCTTTTACACTTGTTCTAATCATAATATCTATACTTATTACATTTAACACTATTAGATTGGTGATTTTTATTTCTCGTGAAGAAATATCAGTAATGAGACTCGTGGGTGCTAGTGCTCTGTATATCAGAGGACCTTTTGTGGTAGCTGGTATTATGTATGGAGTTTTGGCTGGTATTATGACATTGGTATTGTTTTATCCTCTCACACTCTGGCTCGGTAGTGTTACAGAAGATTTTTTTATTGGCATAAACATATTTGATTATTACGTTTCTAATTTTGCAGAAGTATTTTTGGTTGTAGTGGGTTCGGGTGTATTTATTGGAGCTGTGTCTAGCTACATGGCAGTAAAAAGATATCTCAAGGTATAAAATAAAATTTTGTCGACTATGAAAAAACAGAAATCACAGAGAAAGCAGAAAACTCAGAAAATCAGAAAGTTTATCTTCGTCACCGGTGGTGTAATGTCTGGTGTGGGAAAGGGTGTAGCTGCTTCATCTATCGCTCTTATTTTAAAGTCTCGTGGTTTTTCTGTGACCGCTTTAAAAATAGATCCGTATATCAACGTAGACGCTGGAACAATGAATCCTACCGAACACGGCGAGGTCTTTGTGCTCAATGATGGAGATGAGACTGATCAGGATATGGGTAACTACGAAAGATTTTTAGGTATAGATCTGACTCGCGTCAACTATATGACGACCGGTCGCGTGTATGAGGAGGTGATAAGAAAAGAAAGAAATCTAGAATACAAAGGCAAGACGGTAGAGGTGGTGCCAGATGTTCCTCTTGAGGTTATAAACAGAATAGAAAAAGCTGCAAAAAACGCCAACGCAGATGTGACTGTAATAGAGATTGGTGGCACGATAGGAGAATATCAAAATGTTTTGTTTTTGGAGGCCGCTCGTATGATGAAAGCAAAATCTCGTGATGATGTGGCTGTCGTGATGGTTTCTTATTTACCTATGCCAAGCAAAATAGGTGAGATGAAGACCAAGCCTACACAATACGCCGCACGCTCCCTCAACTCTGCTGG
The DNA here is from genome assembly GCA_964403475.1 of uncultured Candidatus Saccharibacteria bacterium. Classification (GTDB taxonomy): domain Bacteria; phylum Patescibacteriota; class Minisyncoccia; order Phycocordibacterales; family CALRHW01; genus SICJ01. The sequence goes on from CAYOFR010000002.1 coordinate 1,801, forward strand.
AGTACAAGCTGACGTCATCATTGCGCGTAGTGAAGTTTCTCTAGATCAAAAGCGTAAAGACAAGATTGCTCTATTTTGTAATATTCGCCCAGAAAATGTTAACTATGCACCAGATGTGGAAAGTATATATGATGTGCCAGTAAATTTCGAAAGAGATAATTTGAGTAAAATATTGTGTGAGACTCTTTCTCTAACTCCTAAAAATCGTGTGGGTGATCTGAAAGAATGGAAGAAATTTGTAAAACATGTAAAAAATGGAAACGGCGAAGTAAATATCGCTATTGTAGGAAAATATTTTGATTCAGGAGAATTTTCTTTGTCAGACGCATATATTTCTATCATCCACGCTTTAAAATTTTCTGCATACAAACTTGGTGTAAAACCAAAACTCCATTATTTAAACGCTGGAGATTTTGAAACAGGAAAAAAAGATTTAAGTGAATTAAAGCAATTTGATGGCGTGCTTGTGCCTGGTGGTTTTGGTAAGACTGCGGTAGAAGGGAAAATAAAAGTCATTGAATATATAAGAAAAAATAAAATACCTTTCTTCGGTATTTGTTATGGTATGCAACTTGCTGTAATAGAATACTCTAGAAACGTGGCTCGTCTTGATAATGCTCATACCACTGAGGTCAATCAAAAGACACCTTATCCAGTCATATATATCATGCCAGAACAAGAAAAAAATGTGGCAGAAAATAGATACGGAGGGACAATGCGACTTGGTGCGTACAAAGCTGTTTTGGAAAAGGGAAGTATCGCTAGAGAAGCATATGGAAAAGAATCTATTTCAGAGAGACATAGGCATCGTTATGAGGTCAATCCCGCTTATGTAGAAAATCTAAAAAATGCTGGGCTGGTCTTTTCAGGTGTTTCCCCAGATCGTCATTTGATGGAAATAATAGAATTACCTAGAGATGTACATCCGTTTTTCGTTGCTACACAGTTCCATCCAGAGTTTCAGGCGCGACCCCTTGATCCGCACCCGCTTTTTACAGCTTTTGTGAAGGCTTCAATAAACAAAAAATAAAAATACCCTTTTGGGGTATTTTTATTTTTTAATAGATCTCCGGAGTTTTTTCCTTTAAGTAAGTAATAAACTGGTTTGAAAAATCGAGCAAAAGCTTGAATGGTGTTTCAATAATGAAATCCATTATTATCACGAATACGTTTATAGAAGAGAAAGACTGACTCAGCCAGCGACCTGTGCGGATGATAGGAACAGTCAAAAGGCTTGTGATCAATGTGATCAGATTTTCTTTTTGTGCAGTTTTCCATCTCTTTGCATTGTATCTGATACGGAAAGCAAAATAACTCACAAGAGCCAAGAAGAACAAGAATATAATTATGCTTACAATGTTGAAATGGAAGAAATGAAGCACTGATATCATAGCTCCAAATACAGCTCCAGCAAAAACCAGATAAGCTAATGTAAATATGAAAGCTATGATTGTGCTATGTGATTTTATTTTTATTTTAGCTATTTTTCCATCATAAAACATTTCTCTCATACCAGTGAGTACAGCCTGAGTGTTGTTTTTGTTGAAAGATCCTACTCCTCGTGTGGCAATAAATAAAAGTATTGGAGGGAACAATAGATTTACCAAAATAGGCACGTAATTCATCGTTGATAAAAATAGGTATTCGTATGGAAGTTCTAGACCAAGAGCAAATATTGCCTTTGTAAAGAAAAGGTAAATAACAGCACGTATTCCACTTTTTCTAATACGTTCGTTTTCTTTTTTATATTTTTTCTCAAGTAATGATTGGGTGAATACTTCTAAATCACCAGGGGAAGAGAGGATTCTGCTTGATTCAGGTCCGTATTGTTGTACAAGTTCACGTACGATCAAGAAATATATTGTTTCGTTCTTTAATTTTTGCACGAGCCTCCATTGCAGAGGATTTTTTATTGAAGAGTCTATTATTGAAATAGTGCGACGCAATTGTTTTGCCAAATCAGCCAAGCCTTCGTCTGTGATAGTGTGCCATTCTGGAACATACTTTAGCCATAGAGCATAAGCCAAGCCTTCGTCATCTGCTCTCACTATTGCTCTGTGACAAGCGCAATACAAAGCGTTGTCTAGATCTCTTTCCATTACTCCAGCGACAGAGATATTTTTTCGCATCATCTCATAAAAAGTATCGATGATTGCGTGGTCGGTGACATGATGATAATGGCTCAGTGTGTAGTCTATTTCTGATGCGGTAAAACTAAGCAATCTTTTTGCTATGACGCCGGTTTCTCCAGACAGCTCTTCGAGCTTTAGGAATTTTATAAGTATTTGATTGAGCTTGCTTCCAAGCTCCTCTGTCACTACTTCTTCTGGAATGTATTGTCCGCTAGCAAGCTCTTGGAGGATAGAGACTCCTGTGACGTTGCGACCCTCGATGACCATCTTTCTCTTGAGGATGCGCTCCAATGCATTGCGTCTAATAGTGTGCTCTTCTTTGTAGTCGACAAGGTATCGCACTTTTTCGTAAAAAGTGGCCGCTTTACCTATGAGATTGTTAACTTCGAATATTTGTTTGCTTTTGTCGGAAGAAAGTGTCTGTGTCTGTATTGTGGCTAGCTTTGTAGCTAGATTTTTCATTGGTTCTGATGACATTCCATTATTATAGTTGAAAATAGTGTCTTTTTCCAGTATCGTAGGGATAATATTGCCGATTCGTCTAATGGTAGGACGACCGCCTCTGGAGCGGTTAATTGGGGTTCGAGTCCCTGATCGGCAGCTAGGGTCAAGTTAAATACAAATAATTAATAAAATATGATTAATTCTATACAACTTTATGGGACCTTCATTTTAACTGTCCTGGGTTTTGTTGTTCCAATCCTAACTATGTTAGTGTCACTTTTTCCAGAAGGAGTTAAATCTTTGGCTGAAAAGTACGAAAATGAAAGAAAACAAAGTGAGGAAAATATAAAAAATGAGACTATAAAAAAAGAAGAAAAAAAAGATCTGGACTATGTAATTTTAGAAAAGACACTTGAAACTCTAAAAAAGAAGAGGCGGGAGGCAGAACTGAAGTTGGGGTACTTGAAACCGATTAAATTTCTCTTTAAAACGGCTACTCCTTTTTTAGTTTCTTTTATTGCTGTACTCATTGTATTGACTAATCCTGATTATCTATATGTGGTTTTTATTTTAATTTGCAGCCTCGTTTCTCTCTTGGCTGGATTTTTGGCCTTGTTTTATAGTATATCCGTTGTTTTTGAAGTTGCAGAGATTGTGAATCAAAAAAAGGTTTCAAATGACGAAAAGATAATCGCTCTTTTATCAACCTTGGTAGAAAAATCCGGAGAAGATCCATATTTAAAGTTAGAAGATATCGGTGTTTCTTTTAACAAAAAATTACTTAAGAAAGATGAAGTATTTGATTTTTCTGTTGACAAAGAATACAGAATACCAATTTCTATTGTAAATAAAAGTGATAAAATGGCGAAGACAGTAGAGATTGTTTTTTCTTTTCCTAAAAATGTAGTAATTGAAAAATCTTCTAATTTTGAAATTACTACAACTGAAGAAGAGCAAATTGTAAGATTTAAAGAAGACGAAATTCAGGCTCATAATGATAATCTACAAGGGAATATCAAGTTGACATTTCTCGAATCAAAAAAGACAAAAATCGCTATTGCTATAAAGGGTGAAAATGTTAAATATCGTGGTTTTTCCTTTGAATTAAATATCGTAAGATAGTTTTTTTGGTAAAATAAAATCTATATGTTTCTAACCACGCAATCTCTTTCTCAATTTCTCCGTGCAGCCAACAAAGCTACTTATGCTGATGTGTCTGCATCAAAAGCGCCACCGCTGCGTCCGGCATCTGAGGATTATCATTTTGAGCAGGGAGATCTAACTTTTCATGACACGTACTTTGGTGCGCGGGATTTTGTGGGAGAAGAAATTGTATATAAAGCCGGCGTGCCTGTCTGGGGCATGAACTACTATGGTCATGTTTTAAAACCGGAAGTGTCTACGGCCGATGCATACAAAATATTACGGCCGGCTCTAAAGCAAGAATACGATGACATCATTCAGGTGCGTGGTCCTCGCGAGTATGTGGAAGGGAATAGTAGATATGTGAATAATGTAAATGGCGATCTAGACTATTTCTCTGGTACAGAAGAGATATACTTGGATGGTGAATTGGTATATCGTGGAATGTATCACGGTGGGTGGATTAAATAAATTATTGTCATGACTTCCACCGAAAAAATCCCAGAATTTGGCATAAAGAGAGAAAATGAAGAGCGGCGTGATGGTGGTATTGGTATTGTATTTGATCCCGCTAGTCAAAAATATGCAGTAGGTAAGCAACATGAAAATGGATCATATAGATTGTTTTCAGGAGGTGTATCTGCGGATGAGGATATTCAAGAAGGAACTTTGCGAGAAGTAACCGAAGAAAGTGGCCTGTATGATTTTTTGTATGTAGAAAATATTGGACAGGCTTTTACGCATTATCACAACACCCTTAGAAATGTTAATCGTGTCGCACTCGCCACATGCTTTTTGATAGTACTAAAAAGTACAGATCTAAAGTCGGTAGAACTCGAGGCACATGAAAAGTTTTCTCTGGTATGGGTGACTGCCGAGGACCTTTTGGCGGACTTGAAAGCAAGGAATGGCAATAAAGACAATGATCACTGGATTTATTTTATGGAAAAGGCGATTTTGAGGATTAAGGAGTTAGGCTATACTATTTTAAATTAATGAACTCTCTACTAGTCACACAAAAAATAATTATTCTAAATGACGAAGGCAAGATTTTGTCTGTTCGGAGATCGGCCACTTGTCCGACCAAACCTTTTGGCTGGGATTTGCCGGGTGGTCTCGTGGATGAAGGGGAGAATATAAGAGAAGCGATAATTAGAGAAGTAAAAGAGGAGGTAGCTATTTCTGTCGAGACCCCACAGCTCTTGGATGTATTTGATTATAAAACTGAGAATGGAAAGTATTTGCTTTGTATTGGATATACTGCTCGAGCCTTATCATTTAATGTTACCTTGAGCTACGAACATGATCAGTTTGAGTGGCTGACAAAAGAAGAATTTCTTTCTAGAGATGTGAAGAATCATGTAAAAGAGTTGGTGAGTAGAATGAAGTGATTTTTTTAAATAATTCTATTTATATAATATAATTACCACATGCTCAAAGAATTCAAACAATTTTTACTCAGAGGAAATGTGATTGATTTGGCAGTCGGAGTCGTGGTCGGAGCGTCTTTTGGTACGGTGGTCAACGCTCTGGTGTCAGATCTGCTCACACCGTTTATTTCAGCGATTGCAAAAGTGCCAGATTTTTCTGGCTGGTTTTTTACCATAAATGGCAGTCAGTTTGTGGTCGGTCATTTTATAAACGCAGTTATTTCTTTTATTCTGGTTGCAGGTGCTATTTTCTTTTTTGTTATAAAGCCAATGAACATGCTCATATCTCGTTCTCGCAAGGCTCCACCAGCAGATCCGACTACAAAAAAATGCAAAGAGTGTCTGAGCGAAATTCCTCTCGAAGCGACTAGATGTGCTCATTGTACGCAGATGGTGGGGTAGGATTTAGTAGGTAAGAAACGGGCCGCCACTTTCGTGGCGGCCCAAAGGCTTTTTCGTTACCGTCGCTTGTTAAGCAGATCTTTCAACGCGAGATTTGACTTCATCACGTCTATTGCTGCTGTGTGCATTTGAGATACCCGAGACGCACCAATACAGAGCACCTCACCAATCTCCTCCATACTCAATCCCTCGAAGTGATAAAGGATGATGATGAGCTTGCTCCTCTGGTCTAGCCCCCGAGTCATGAACTTCCTGAGGTCCTGTCGATCGGCCTCGTCCCCCGGCTTCTTGCCCGTTTCGTCCTCGATGACATCTGTAATCGAGATCTCACGGCCATCTTGATACTTTCCGCACACTTCACTTGAAAGTGATGTGGTGTGTATGGGTTGTGAATCCACACTCTCTCTTTCGTATTGTTCAGGGCTGAGGTTGAGTTCCTCCCGTATTTCTTCGGGAGTTGGATCTCGACCCAGGGACAGCTTGAGACGATTCCTCGCGGATTTGGTCTTGCGTGTCCTGGATCTGACCAGGCGAGGAATCCAGTCCATCCCACGGATTCCATCTATTATTGACCCCCAGACTCTTTTTGCGCAGAACACCTCAAACCTGATGCCACGTTTGGGGTCAAATGCATTAATGGCATCTATCAGCCCATCAAGTCCGTATGACACGAGCTCCTCGACGGGAATGACCCCCCTTATTTTGATGTGTTGTTGTTTTGCGCAGTTGAGTAGAACCCCGTAATGCATGAGTATGAGTTTGTTCCGTAGCTCTTGGCTCGGATTCTCTTTGTACTGCTTCCAGACATCCACGGAGTCGCTCTCTTTGGAGCGGTCCGGATTTGATTTTCCGTTTGTCCCCATTGGTAGCTTTCTCCTGTTGTTTGGTGGTGTTTCTTATCCAAGGTATAGATTATGTTATAAAGTCACTTTTGCCAAGCCAATTTTAAAAACAGTTTTTTTCTGATATGATTCTTTCGTATGATTAAAACAGACGTAATTGTTGATTTGCAATATGGAGATTGTGCGAAGGGAAAAGTAGCGCATCATTTGTGCAAGACTAAAAAGTTTACACACGTTTTGCGTTACAACGGGGGATGCAATGCGGGCCACACTATTTATCATAAGGGGAAAAAGTTTGTGACGCATCACATACCTGTCGGTGTGTTTTTTGGAATAAAATCTGTCATTGGTCCGGGATGTGTACTTGATCCGGTGCAGTTTATGAAAGAGATAAAAGAGCTAGAGGCTGGTGGCATCAAGACAAAAGGAAAAATTTTCATTGCAAAAAATACTCATATCATCACAGAAGAAAATAAAAATGAAGACGGTTCTGATAGTAAGATAGGTACGACAAAACGTGGCAATGGTCCGACCTACAGAAACAAATACGCTCGCACAGGTATCCGAGCTGAGAGTGTGCCAGAGCTAAAGCCGTATCTCATAGACCTATACGAAGAGTTTCATGTAAAAAATAAAAATACATATGTGCTCGGTGAGGGTGCGCAGGGTTTTGGACTCGATATTGATTGGGGAGATTATCCTTTTGTAACATCTAGTCACTGTACAGTGGGCGGTATGATTTTAAACGCAGTACCTTTTACTGCAATAAAAGATGTCTGGGGTGTAGCAAAAATATACGAGACCTATGTCGGCAACAAAAAGTTTGAGCCTGCAGACAAAATTTTTGAAGAAATCAGAAAAGTGGGTGAGGAATACGGATCTACTACTGGCCGACCTCGTCAATGCAACTGGATGAATCTAAATCTGATGGAGCGCGCGATAAGGATGAACGGCGTCAATCGCATAGTGCTAAGCAAAATGGATGTACTTCGAAAGG
>CAYOFR010000003.1:0-8014 GCA_964403475.1 uncultured Candidatus Saccharibacteria bacterium
AACAGTAATGGATGTATCTGTAGAAAAGAGTAGCCCTTACTTTTACACGATGGGACACACTATTGATAGTCAACAACAAGCAATAGAAAAATTCTTTGATATAAATAAAGAAATTAAAACCATCTCTGTTCTTTACTGGAATGATCTGTGGGGAGGCGCAAATAAAGATTTGCTCTTAAAGGTTGCTCAAGAAAAAGGTGTTAAAGTACTCACAACGGAAGGTGTGAATGATTTTGGTGCTACCTATCAAGCAGAAATTACAAAGATTAAAGCGGCAAACCCAGATGCTATCTACTTTAATTCCTCACTTCCTGATGTTGTATTAAGAAAAATTAAGGATCTTGGCCTTGGAAACAAAAAAGTTTTAACTCTTTCTCCAGCAGTTGATGCTATTGAAGTAAATAAGACTCCTGTCGCGTATTTGAAAAATGTGTACTTTACCAACTGGGTTCCAGATGCTGAATTCACCTCGAAATTTAAAAAAGAGTATGATGTCTATCCTATAATCGAAACACAAAACTCTTACGACATGGTGATGGCGGTGGTTTCTGCACTTAAATCAGGGAGTGATCTGACCTCCTCATTAAAAACTGTAAAATTTACTGGGGTCGAGGGATACACGATCGATTTCACTAAGGGTGATCAGATCAGAGTTAATGGTGGTCAGGCAGATTTGTATATGTACGACGGTACGTACAAAAAAATTAACTAATATGCCTACTAAGGAAACATTACTCAATCTAAAAGACATCCATGTTCATTATGGAGGCGTAAAAGCTCTCGATGGTGCTACTGTGGCAATTGATGAGGGGGAAGTAGTGGCACTGATGGGTCCAAATGGAGCAGGTAAATCAACTATTCTTAAGACAATATTTGGACTAGCTCCTATTGAATCGGGAAAAGTATTTTGGGAGGAAAAAGAGTTTACTCCTATTTCTTACGAAGTAGTTAATAGGGGCATTTCTTTTGTTCCTCAGGGTCGCAGGGTATTTAAACATCTAACTGTTTATGAAAATTTGGAAATTGGTGGTTGGGCTATAAAAAATAATAAGGAAAGAAAGGAGAGAATTGAAAATGTACTAGAGCTTTTCCCAGCTCTAAAAACGAAATTAAACGCAAAGTCAGGAACTCTATCGGGCGGCCAGCAACAAATGCTTGCTATTGCAAGAGGGTTGATGACAGATCCAAAAGTTTTGCTTTTAGATGAACCTTCTCTTGGCCTTGCTCCAAAGATAGTCAAAGAAGTCTTTGCAAAAATCAAAGAAATAAACGAAAGGAGAAAGACAGCAATTATAGTTGTAGAGCATAATTTGAAATCTCTCTTGGGAATTACCGACCGTGCGTATGTTTTAGATAAAGGAAAAATTGTTGCACAAGGAGAACCTTCGCAACTTTTCAAGGATAAGATTTTAGAAAAGGTCTTCTTGGGTATTTTATAGTGCAAATGTTATAATTGGGCAAATATGGATGATCGGGAAAAAAATGCTATTTGGGACGAAGTAAAAGAAAAATCACCTGATTTAATTGAGGCGTTTTTGTCATTGAAGAATGAAGATGAACTCAAAGCTTTCTTCCGTGATCTCATGAGTGAACGAGACTTGCGAGAATTTGCTATGCGATGGGAAGTTGCGAAGATGCTTGATGCTGGTGTTCCTTACTCTCAAATCCAAGAGCAGACTGGTGCGGCAACAGATACAATTTCTAAAATTGGTCGCTGGCTTAAAGAGGGGTGTGGTGGCTACAAAATGATGATTGATCGTCTCAAGAAATAGTAAAGAAAAGTTAAAGTTTTTCTAAAGAATTTATAAAGAAAAAGTAAAGACTAAAATTAGCATCTAGGCTATTTAAAATATAAAATATCAACGGGTTAAGCCCGTTCTTTTCACAAACTTAAAAAAGGAGGTCCCATGCAATCTGTTCAAGAAGATCGTCATGGGACCTATGTGGTTACCTATGACGTAGCAAGTCGGCTTCAGGCGTTTCGCCCGAAGTCGCTCACCATTCCACGTCCGGACGATCAACTGTTCGAGCGTTTCCACATGAGCTTGTTTCAAGCAATTCAGCAAGCTCTTCCCAACATCTCGGTGGACACTATCGAAATGAGCGAACTACGGCGTAAAATCTGGGAACAGGTCGATAGTCGTGTCGTTGATCTCGATCAGCAAGCAGTCCTCAGCACCTGCCAAGAGATCGCTGATTCAAATCCAAAGAGTGAGGGGTTACTGCTCAACATCAATCGGCTGTTCAATACGGATGGTCAGTTGATCGGGCATGGTCCTCGTCCTGGGTTTGAGCCGCTTTCAAAGCAGTTCGATGCGTTGGCAGAAAAAATCGCTGGTCGCTCCGTTGTTCTCATCGAAGATGGAGCGTTCAGCGGTGGGACGATGCGGTATGTGCTTCAGGAGCTGAATAGTCGTGGTCTCACAGTCACGGCGATGATCATTGGCTTCTGCTGTACGAGAGCAAAGTTCGTTCTCGGGCATGTCTTCAAAGGTGAACTCGTCATCGTGCATCCGATTGAGAACCTTCTCGACTGGATTCCCGATCACGATCTTATTCCTTTCATCCCGAATTGCGGACGTGTCCTCGGTGAGCCATCATCGCAGGACTTCATGCCGGTCCGGAGGATCGATGGCTTCAGCTGTGCTTATCCCTATATCCTGCCGTTCGGTAAGATTGAGGAGTGGGCAAGTCTGCCGATCGAAGGTGCAAGAGAGTTATCAAAACTCTGCCTCGATACCAGTATCGAGATCTTCGGCCGGATCGGACAAAAGCTGACGGTAGGGGAGCTTCTGAGGGCCAATCCTCGGGTCTCTATGCCTATTGAAATCGGCTCTCATGCACTTCTGACGGCTATGGATACGGAAATCGTCAGCTTTTTGGAGGAAGTGCGAAAAAGGCTGGGGTAACTCACGTCCTTCTTCATGAAAACGGTCGCATCGCCCAAAAAGTGATGCGACTTTTCTTTTAATACAAAAAAGTGCTTATTTTAAGCCATATATTTGACGATTCGTATTTCTGATGTCTCACTTATTAACCAACAGATAAATGGTATTGACAATAGCTCATCACTCCAATAGACTGGAGTGGACAGCTGAATATCGGTTCCATTGTCCCGAAAGGGATCAGGCCTTTACGGTCAGATGCTAGCAATGGACTTTTGCCCAAGTTTGTATCTTTCCTTCCCCTGTGGGGGCGGTAGAATATAAATGACATATCCTTCGGGGTATGTCTCCCAAGCTTGGGATTTGCCAAACGCTTTTTTAGGCACGAGGCACCAAAAGTCCACTTTGACTAGCATCAGGTGGACTTTTTGGTTGTCTATGACATGAAATTAAGCGAAGCAATAGAAGAATTTAAAAATTGGAGAGGATTTAAAGTAACGGGCCACACGGTGGTCCGTTATGACAGCGCTCTCCGAATATTTTGCCTAGTAATGGGTGATCCGGAAATCGATCAAATTCAGATCGGTCATGTTTTGGGTTACCTGAAGGAAATGGAGAAACTTGGTTGGAAGCGTAACGGTATCAATATCGTGGCTCTTGCTCTGAGAAAGTTTTTTGAATATTACAATTTGAAAGGCTACAACTGTCTTAATGAATCTTTGATCCCATTGCCGAGAAAAGAATTTAATATCCCTCGTGTGGCAAATGATGCTGACTTCAAAAAATTGGCGGCATCTATCCCTCGAGATAGCAATCCAAACAACATCAGAAATCTTGCCCTCATACACATGGTTTGGGACACATGGGCGAGAAGTGGAGAAATTATCTCTTTGGATGTAGACGATCTCCAATTTAATAAGGATGGCTCCGGCTATGCTGTTATTAAGACAGAGAAATCGAGAGGTAGACGACCAATTCGAGAAATATTTTGGACTGCTCAAACAGGCAAGTATCTAAGAGCATGGCTTAAAAAGAAAACTGAGATACAAAAGCTCATGAAATTTGATGATCCAGCCGCCATATTTATTTCAATAAGAAAATGTGGTCAGTATGATGTTAGTGGTAAACGGATGACAAATCGTGGAGTATGTGAAGTATTTAGAACGATATCAAATCGTGCTGGGTTACCATCAATCTTCAATGCTCACTCAGCTCGTCATTATGGTGGCCGAAAGATTATTAAGGAGGGTGGAGCAAGTGCCGATGTTACAAACATTCTCGGGCATTCGAGCATGGAAAGTTCACAGTTCTATACAATGATGTGGGGCAATGATCTTAAAGAACGATGGACACAATTTCAGAATGTTTACAATCCTAAACAAGATAAGGCTCGATTGAACCGAAATCTAAAAAGTATAATGAGTGTAGATAAGCTCGATAATGCAAAAGATATTGTGGAATCATTCATTGAGTTCATGCAGAAGGGAAATGTGCCTACAAGTACTCAGTTTATTCCTAAAAAGCCGATCCATGTGCGGACTGCTGGTGGTGGCAAATGGTCAAAGTACTAATGCACTAATTTTTTCACTCTAAAATCGATAGGATTGTGGTCTATGGCAAACAGACCGAATCAGAAAAGGAACGATCAAATTGTTAGGTTGCATGATCTTGATCCAATCAAGTATTCTTTTGCAAATTTGGCAAGAAAATTTAAGATCGCAAAGTCTACCGTGCATGAGATTTATGTGCGTGAGAAGGCAAAAATGGGGGACAAAAAAGCTCTCTCTTCTTGGGTAGTGAAAAGTAAATATCCTAGTCTGGCGTAGGTCCCCAAAGGGGTCCCAGAGGGTTACCAACAGGCGGCTTTGCTGCCTTGCTTTCCGTTAGGAGTTCCGTTAAAATTTGAGTGTACCTTGACATATGAATAAAGCACTTCGCTCGCCTCTTGAGGGTTTAATTTCTTGAACTTTCAAGAGGTGAGCGAGCGAGGTTTTTCTTAAACCAACGAGCTTTGCTATAATATATCCATGATAAAGTCGAAATCACAAGGAAAAGGGCTGACATGGTATCGTAATGAGATAGGGTACACCCACACGCTTGTAGATCACGTGGTGAAATCTGGTCAGTCTATTTAAAAAATAAATTAAAAACCGCCGTAGTCCTAGGACTACGGCGGGTTTGTCATGCACGAGTGATGACGAGATAGAACTTTTCTGGTGTACTGTCAGCACCCCTTCTCCATGGTGCGAAGTATGGTGTGCGTTTCAGATGAATCCTCAGCTTGTTGCGTGGTACTCCAGGAAAAGCTTTCTCGATTTTCTGGTCTATGGTGAGTAGGTTGTGTTTTGACGAAAAAACATCAACGTCTCTTCCATATGAGCACAAACTAAGCTCAATTGCCAATTCCTTTTTTTTCACCACAGCCACCTCTCTTTTTGTTTACGGATTTATCCACCTGACTTCTTCCAGACAATTTCCTTTTCGGATTTTGCCCAGCGATCGCCGTTTACAACGGGGACCATTCCGTCGAGATCCTTGGGGAAGAGGATTCTCTTGCCGTTTTCTGAGACAAGCCAAAGAAGAATTGCTTTGCACTCATCTCTGTGGCTATGTCCTCTGTACGGCTTTGAGCACTCATCCTTGCACTCCTGCAAAAGCTTTTTCCACTCCTTCGTGTTGGGATTGCAGGGCGAGATGATCGCCAGGACATCATTTCTGTCTTCCTCATCGCGTGCCAAGTCGGCGACGCATTCAATGAAATCAAGACCAATCATCGCACCCTCCTTCCTTTGTGGGTTATCTTTAGTTCTCCAGACGAAGAACATTTCAATTAAACACTCTATAATAAAAAAGCCCACTGTCAATGCCTATTTATGAAAAATACAGATGATATAATAGAACGTATGAAAAAGATATTTATAGCATCAGACCATGCTGGTTTTGAATTAAAAAATGAATTAATGACTTTTTTGCGAGATTTGGGTTATGAGGTAAAAGATTTTGGGGCTTTTGAATTTAACGCTGACGATGATTATCCAGATTTTATTGCACCGCTTGCAAAGGCTGTATCAGAAAGTGGTGGTACAGAAAAGGGAATTATTTTAGGTGGTTCTGGTCAGGGTGAGGCCATGGTAGCAAACAGATTTCCACATGTGCGAGCCGTAGTTTTCAACGGACAATATAAAACAAATGACGACAGACACATTCCTGAAGAGATAATCACATCAAGGGAGCACAATGATGCAAATATTCTTTCACTCGGTGCACGCTTTCTATCTGAAAAAGATGCAAAAGATGCTGTAGAGGTATGGCTTGCAACTCCATTTTCAAATGATGAAAGACATGTACGTAGAATTAAAAAATTAGACGAAATAAAAATAAAATAAATTTATGGTTGAGATAATTCCCGCAATAATGCCAACAAGTTTTATCGATCTAGAAAAAAAACTTGAATCTGTAGTCGGTCTTACTTCTCTAGTACAAATAGATGTAATGGACGGTAGGTTGACCTCAAAAAAAACTTGGCCGTATCTTTCTGATGAAGTTGATAAAGATTTTCTCAATATTTTAAAGGAGGAAGAAGGTTTTCCTTTTTGGAATGATTTAGATTTTGAGGTTGATTTGATGGTACGTGAACCGGAAAAAATTTGGCGTGATTGGGTTAGTGTTGGCGCAAAGAGAATAATATTTCATTTAGAATCAATCTCTGATCCAAAAAGTTTTCTCGATTTAGTGCGCAAAAATTCTGTATCAAAAGATTCTCCTTTATATACAGAAATAGGATTGGCGATAAATATCAGCACATCAAACGAAGATTTGTATCCTCTAATGGATAAAATAGATTTTGTGCAGTTTATGGGAATATCAGAAATAGGTTTTCAGGGAACAGAATTTAACGAAGAGGTTTTTTCTAAAATTGAAGATTTGCGAAATAAATATCCTGAACATATAATTAGTGTTGACGGAGGTGTAAATTTATCTATTGCACCAAGACTAGCTGAAGCGGGAGTAAACAGACTTGCTATTGGTTCTGCAATTTTCGGTCAGGAAAATGTAGAAGATGCTCTGACAGAATTTCAGGCGTTGTTCTCATAAGTTATTTTAATCATAGTGATAGAACTCACAGATGAAAAAATAAAATGGTTGGAATTGAAGGCGAATGATATTCGTCAGTCTATTATTCACATGCTTTTAGAAGCTGGCTCTGGTCATACGGCTGGACCGCTTGGTATGGCAGATATTTTTACTGCTTTATATTTTCACATTCTCAAACACAATCCACACAATACAAAATGGGAAGAGCGTGACAGACTTGTTTTATCAAACGGACATATTTGTCCTGTGATGTATGCGACGATGGCCCATGCCGGATATTTTCCGGTAGAAGAATTAATGACTCTCAGAAAATTTGGCTCTCGTCTGCAGGGTCATCCTCATCGCGAATTTTTAAAAATGCTTGAGACTAGTTCTGGTCCACTTGGTTCTGGTCTATCTCAGGCGATAGGTATGGCACTTGCTTTAAAAATAGATCAGGGGATTTCTACTGGTCAGTTTGTGTATTGTCTTATGGGAGACGGAGAACTAAATGAAGGGCAAATATGGGAGGCTGCTATGCTTGCAGGGAAAAATAAGTTACACAATCTAATAGCTTTTGTCGATAGAAATAATATTCAAATAGATGGATTTACCGAAGACGTGATGCCACTTGAGCCGTTGGCTGATAAATGGAGATCTTTTGGTTGGCATGTTATAGAAATAAACGGGCACAGTTTTTCAGATATTGTAAATGCTGTTGGAAAAGCAAAAGCTGTCTTTGAAAAGCCGAGTTTAATAATAGCTCACACGATTCCTGGAAAAGGTGTGCCTGAGTTTGAGAGAAAATATGAATGGCATGGAAAAGCGCCAAATGCACAAGAGGCGGAGAGAGCTCTTTCTGCTCTAAGGACTCTTGGCGGAAAAATTAAAAGCGAACATGAATAATTTAAATCCAAAAATTTTTGATAAAGATGTTGAGCAGGTGCCAATCCGAAAAGGTTTTGGTGAGGGTTTGCTTTCTGCTGGTATGGCTGACGAAAGAATAGTCGGTCTTTGTGCAGATCTGACAGAATCAACGCAGATGCATCTTTTTG
>CAYOFR010000004.1:0-3248 GCA_964403475.1 uncultured Candidatus Saccharibacteria bacterium
AAAACACTACGCCTACAGAGAAGTTGACCCTGAAACTGGAAAGATATTGAAATGGGATTACACCAAGGAAATTAACCTCGCGCTTGTACACGATGATTATTGGAATAAAGACAAGGATGATAGCGATTTGTATTATCGGGGTTATATGTTTTCGCAAAAAGCAGAAGAAAAGAACCGTGCGTATTTTGAAACAGAAGCGATTATTCCATACAGCAGAATTGTAGAAATAGATAACTTGGGAGACCCTCTCGCGCATCATCCGCATATTTTTGTTGATATAAGCAACACAAAGGATGGTAATTGGTTTGAATACGGGGAGACGTTTTTGAGACCTGACAGTAGCTGGGGTCAAACTCACTACCTTTACAAAGAACACGAAAAATTAAGAATGAAATACTTTCCCAAGAAGTTTCCTAAAGTTAAAAAAGAGCCGCTTCCACCGATCGGTTCAAAGAAGCAGTCGTCTGCTGAACCAACTAACGTTGAAGAAGAATAAATAATTTTATGAGTAATGGATTTATAAAAAATGAAAGGCTGCTAGAGGAAAAGATTTCGGATGTTGATTATCTCGATATAACCTCATCAGTCAGCACACTTTCCGAAAAGCTTGCATCGTCCGCAAATAATTTGATGATTGGTATTATCGGTTCTTTTGGTGTGGGAAAGAGTACACTCATCTCACGAACCAGAGAATTAAGAAAGGATAAAGATGAAGAATGGATACACTTCGATGCTTGGCAGTTCCCTGAAAGAAAAGAGCTGTGGGAAGGTTTGGTATTGGATACAGCAAAACATTTGAGCAAACTTGAAGAGGTTAAGAGAAAAGTAGACGGTCAATCAAATAAAGATAAAAGGCTGGCAGTTAGTACGGCTGGTTCTGCTGTTGACGTTGCAGCAACAGCAATAACGGGCTTTCCTCTACTACTTAAACCTCTTTTTGGGCTTATCAAAAACCTTGAATACTTTGCGGATAAATCACCAGCAAAAAGGGTTTTTGAAATTCAAGATATATTTGCTTCTTTAATCAACAACATCAAGAAAGAGAAGGTGGTGTTTATTTTGGAGGATGTTGATAGGTCGGGAGAGGCGGGGCTTTTCTTTTTGGAGACGTTCAGACAATTTCTTTCTAACACACCTCTTAACAAGAAAGTTGTGGTTATTGTTGCTGTATCAAATGCAAGATATAACAAAAATATAGATAACTAACTAAAATGCCTAGACTTCGTTGAATTTTTTAGTAAAAAAGACGGCGTAAATCTTACGAACATTTAAAATACAGTTTTTGAAACAGATGTTCAGTATGAGCCAGAGGTTTTCACTGATTTTCTTAATTACTTTTACAACAAATACCCTGAAATGAATATGAGAAAAATTAAGCTCATATTAAGGCAGGCAAACTTGAATTATATTGAACTTAAAAGAGCAGGATTTGAACCTAATCGTTTAATCTGTATTGCAGCTACAGCATCAAAATATGTAATGCAAGATGCAAAAACAGAGACAACATATTTTGATTACATCACCAAACATAAAAGAATACCAGCCAATAACGAGTTGAATAGAATTATTTTTATAACAAATCCTCGATTCAGAAGTTATACGAATGAACATATCACCAAAGTTGGAAGCAATCCTAAAGAATTAGGACATACTGCTGACATCACACTGGTAAGAAGAGTAGACCCGCGAAATGTACAAAATTATCCATCTACTCCATACGTAGTAGATAGTTGGCATTCTGATGATGAAAGAAATAAGATTTGTCTTCCTGATTTCTATTTCTCTGACTTGTAATTAAAATGAAATTTGGAATTAGAACACCATCGTTAAATAAAAGAATTGCAGCGAGAACGTCTCTATCTCGTGTTGTAAGACATTCGATGGGTTTCAAAGCACCAAGGGGATACGGCTGGATAACAAATCCAAAGAGAGCTGCCTATAACAGAGTTTATAATCGAACCACTTTTAAGGCAGACAATTTGATTGCTTTAGTAGTTGTCGCTCTAATTGGGGTAATCGGTGCGATTATTGGAGCTATATTTGAAGCATTCCAAAATCGTTCAGAGAATAAGACTGCTGGAAATACTAACGTTAATGCGAACACTACTTGCCCTAGGTGCTATTCGGAAATGATTTTAAGAAATGGTCGCAGGGGCAAATTTTACGGTTGCTCACGCTTTCCTCGCTGTCGAGGAACTAGAGACTATGTTGAGATTGTGCAAGTCGCTACACCCCTCACTACTACTGATAGTTCTATTACCAGTAAGGTAGAAGATAATCAGTAATTCTTCTTCAAAAAGCTAGGCGTTAACGTACTTATCTAGGCGGCTACCAAATCCACCGAACACCTCATTCCACCGCAGGACTTCGCTTTCCAAGGTGTTCCAATCTAGGTACAATAGGCTCACCAATTAGAGAGCTAGTCCGAGCACTCGAGAAGGGTTAAGATAATTCTTATGACTACTCACCAAATGAAATTACAACTGTCTCCATTTGAAAAAATCAAAGCCAGGACAAAGACAATAGAAATTCGCTTGAATGACGAGAAACGTCAGTTGCTTAAGGTTGGCGACAAGATTGAATTTTCCCTTATGACTGATCCATCACAAACAGTCAAAGTCGAGGTAGTTGATCTTGAGAAGTTTTCAACTTTTAAGGAGATGTTTGCCGCATACCCTGCCAGAGAATACGGTGGTGAAAATCAGGATGATTGGGAGCTCATGTATAAATATTACTCACCCCAAGATGAGGCAAAGTATGGAGTTCTTGCTATACGAGTGAAAATCTAATTTGTTAATTTTATAGTCTCTCGAAAAGGCTCACCATAAGAAAATACTCATTACTCTGCGATGGAGATTTTGTGCCAACTATTTTTGTGTTTCAAAATTTTTTTTGATATAACTTAATAATAATGAAATCAAAAATTCGCGTCGGTATTCTTTTTGGTGGTAAATCTGCAGAGCATGAGGTGTCATTGCAATCTGCAAAAAATGTTGCCGATGCTATAGATAAAGATAAATATGAAGTATTGCTAATAGGTATAGATAAAAATGGTAAATGGCTACTTCCCAACAAATCACAGTTTTTACTCAATGATCACAATCCAAAACTAATAAAATTAAATAAAGAAAACGAGGAGAGTGTAGCTCTCGTACCCAAAAGTAACGGTGAGCTCACTAACCTTACACACAACGGTTCAAGTCTGGCTGTAGATGTTGTATTTCCAATTTTACACGGCCCTTTTGGTG
>CAYOFR010000005.1:0-10068 GCA_964403475.1 uncultured Candidatus Saccharibacteria bacterium
AGCTATTCTAGCAACTGGGATTGTGTATATTTTTGTGTCTTTTTCTATGCCAACAAATGCTCATGCTGGCTTTTTTTCTGCTTTTTCTAATATTTTTGGTTCAAATTCTGAGGAGTTTTCTGTTAGGGGTCATAATTCTCAAACAATGCCTCTGCTTCAAGCGCCCATTAGCCCAAAGATTGCCATTGGAGGTGGAGAGATAAATATAGTAGATGAAAGTGCTATTATGCCAGAACTCAACGCCGTAGGAAGTATTGGAGAAGATACTTTACCGGGACAGATTAGTCTATATGTTGTGAGAAAGGGTGATACTTTGGCTCAGATTGCCAAAATGTTTGGTGTTTCAACTAATACTATCGTTTGGGGCAATGATTTGGTTGGTGGTTCTGTTTCTGTTGGTCAAACCCTGGTTATTTTGCCTATTTCTGGAGTAAAACATATTGTAAAGAGTGGTGACACCATAGAAGGCATTGCAAAGAAATATAAAAGTGACGCTGGTGAAATACGACAGTTTAACGATTTATCTGTAGGAGACAAATTGGCTGTTGGTATGGAGATTCTTGTTCCAGATGGAGAGATTGCGTCTGTTCCTACAAAGACAAATCCTTATTCAAAGACTGTCCCACCATCTTCTTATGGTGCACCAAAAAATCCTTTACCAATGCGGGCTGTTCCTGCGGGATATTACGCAAGTCCTCTCGCAAGTTATGTAAAAACACAAGGAATACACGGATACAACGGAGTTGATCTCGCTGCGCCTTACGGCTCTGTCCTTATGGCAGCCGCTGATGGTACTGTGATAGTAAGTAAAAGCTCTGGATGGAACGGAGGTTATGGTACTTATGTTGTTATTGCTCATGACAACGGCACTCAGACACTCTACGCCCATATGTCTAAAACAATTGTTTCTGTGGGAACACGTGTTGTAAAAGGTCAGGTGATTGGTAATCTTGGTTCTTCTGGAAAATCTACTGGTCCACACGTTCACTTTGAAATTAGAGGCGCAAAGAATCCTTTCTAGTTTTTTGTTTAAAATTTTTTCGGTCTATACTGTAGTGCTTCTAGCATGTGTTTTGTCTGTATTTCCTGTGCGCCATCTAAATCCGCAATGGTGCGGGACACTCTCCATACCCTGTGATATGCACGCGCAGACATATCTAATTTTTTAGCGGAAATGTTTAGTAGGTCACTTACCTCTTTTGATAGCGGCGTTATCTCTATTAATTTTTTCCCATGCATTTCTGCATTTGTTTTTATATTTAAATTAAATTTTTTGAAACGTTCTGATTGAACTTTTCTGGCAACCTCAACTCGCTTTTTTATTTCCTTAGAACTTTCGGACACAATTTTTTCTGATAAGTTTTTGTGATCGATGGCTTCTACATTTATCCATAAATCTATCCTGTCTATTATTGGTCCAGAAATTTTTTGACGATACCGCAACAAGTTTATTGGTGAACAGATGCAGTCCTTGCCCCTTACTCCGTGATATCCGCACGGACACGGATTCATTGCTGCTATTAATATAAAGTCTGCTGGAAAATGAGCCGTGCCTTTTGCGCGAGATATTGTAATTATTTTTTCTTCAAGGGGTTGCCTCAATGAATCTATTACTCTTCTATCAAATTCTGCAAACTCATCTAAAAAAAGTACACCCCTGTGTGCAAGTGTTGCTTCTCCTGGTTTGGGTGTAGAGCCTCCACCAACCAGTGATGAGTATGACGCTGTGTGATGCGGTGATCTAAATGGTATTTTTGTAATTATTTTATTTTGTAAAATTCCAGCGATTGAATGTATCGATGTGACTTCAAGTATTTCTTCGAATGACATTTGTGGAAGTATTTCTGTAAAAGATTTTGCGAGCATTGTTTTTCCTGTTCCGGGTGGACCAGACATTGCTATACTGTGTCCCCCAGCTGCTGCTATTTCCAATCCTCTTTTTGCAATTTCTTGGCCTCTAATGTCTTCAAACGAATAGTCGTTTGTTTGTTCATAAAAATTTATTTTTGTCGGTGGTGTCGGTGTAATTTTTTTTCCAGACAAATGATTTATAACATCAGAAAGTTTTTTTGCTCCAAAAATATTTATGCCGGATATGAGAGCGGCTTCTTCCCTGTTTTCGTATGGTACAAAAAAATCCTCGAAACCTTTTTTCTTTGCTTCTTTTGCGAGTGGCAGTATTCCTGATACCGGTCTGAGTTCTCCATCCAAAGAAAGTTCGCCGATGAAAATTTTTTTTGATGGATCAAAATTTATTTCTTTTGAAGATAAAAGATAAGCAAGTGCGATTGGTAGATCAAAGACCGGACCTTCTTTTTTTAAATCTGCTGGAGCCAAAGATATTGTAACTTTTTGATTTTTTTGTTTTGGTGATTTAAATCCAGAATTTTTTATTGCAGCTGAAACCCTGTCTCTCGATTCTTCTACTGCTTTGTCTGGTAGGCCAACAATTGTAAAAGAATGAAGACCGTTTGTGATGTCTATTTCGATGTCTATTATGTTTGCTTTTAAAAGCGTTACTTGTGCGCTATGAATTTTTGAAAATCCCATGAAACACCATAACTTTGGATAATCTTTTTATTCAATCACACGGGGGATAAAGAAATTATAAAGAAGTTCTAAAGTTTTCAGGCAAAACAAAAAGCCCCCTTAGGGCTCTTTGTTTCTTGTGTTATGTGAAACTTATTTCATATGTTTCATCGATGTCGTTGCTGCTGGATTTGCCTCTAGTCTTTCTATTTCTATTGGCTCACCACTAACCTCACATATACCATATGTACCATCTTCTATTTTCTTCAGAGCTTTTCTTATCTCGTTGTATCTTATTTCAAGCTCTTTTAAAATCCCGGCATTTTCTTCGTATGTTTCTAGTCTGTCTGCTGCTTCGTGCTCATCTCCGCCCAAAACATCAGAAGAAGGTGGTGGTACAGCTTCCCAATCACTAGGATTTTCTGGATCGTGTACACCGACTGTTTTTAGCTCACTTTCTACTAGCTCCAACTCTTTTAATAGGGCTTCTTTAAATTTGTTTGTGTCTTTCATATCTAAATGATATCAGAACACTAGACTACCGCAACCACTTTTATCGTATTGTTTTTGATGTTGTAAATCTGTTTAAGATTTCTTTAAAAGTTGCTTCGTCGTCTACGATAAAAAGATTTTTTTGGTCTATAAAAGAGTAAAGCATCAGTGTCTCGCCCTGATCATTTTTTAAGATTCGGGTGTCTTTATTTTGTACTATTTGATCTTCAAAATCTGAAAGTGGGGTTGATATATTTTCTGTTTCATTTCTGGTGTCTATGTATTTTTTCAGATCAGAATAAATATTTTTTTCCCACGCCAACATTCCCTCAAAAGCTTTGTCGAAAGAATCTATTTGTATTATGAAAAACGGATGATTGTTTTCTTTGGTGTAAAAACCGGCAAACATTTTTTTATCAAACGCTCGTGTGAGTGAGGCAGGAACATTTTTAAAAGCTAAGTTAAAAAAAGTTTCCGGATCTACTTCTACTGTTGAGCTCGCACCTTGTGTGGTGATTTTTATATATGTTATTGAATCTTCAGGCAGAGTCTCTTTTAAAATTGCAGAAAAGTTTTCTTCAATCTGTGTTTGTGGAATTTTATTTATTGCGACGGTGCGTTCGTTGTCGTTTGGAATAAAAGTACTAATCACTGGTGCAGGTATTTTTAATTCTTGTGTTGATGATTTTACAAAATATAGTGCAACCAAAATTCCAACACCGACAAAAATAAATAAAACACTTAGCGCTGTGTAAAGTTTGTTGTGATTTACTCTGTCTTTGGGTGCAGACAATACGAATTTCTTTTTTTCTTCTGCTACTTTTACTTCCGGTTTTTCGCTTTCTTTTTTTTGTTTAGCTAGATTTATGGCAACCTCAGAAGTCTGGTGTGCACGAATCATTTCAGCGACATCGCGCTCGTATGTTCTAAGTGGTTTTAGTATTGCACCAACGTCGTCTTTGTTTGGCACAGGATTTTTTTGTACCTCTGGTTCCATATTCTACGTAATTATAACGGAAATTATAATTCGTGTCTGTTTATTCTCCCGTAGAATTTTTGTTTGGCTGTCTTTGAGATCCCATCAGATATTTTCTAGGATTTCTATCTAGGTCAACAAAATCATCTGCAACTTCTATTAGTTTTGATGATGATGATTTTCCAAAAGCAACAACCTCAACTTGGCATCCTTCATTGATTCTCAAGTATTCTAGTAGTGGAATAAAATCTCCGTCACCTGAAACTATTATTACAGTGTCTAGCTTTGGTGCGAGTTGGATAGCGTCTACCGCTAGACCCACATCCCAGTCAGCTTTTTTTGCTCCGCCAGAAAATATTTGCAGATTTTTTGTTTTTGTTTCTATGCCAACTTTTTCAAGCGCTTCAAAGAAACCCTTCTCTTCACCACTTTCTGTGGTGATGACGTATGCGACTGCGCGTATGAGCTGTCGTCCCGCAAGAGCATCTTTTACTACTTGTCCAAAATTTACTCTAGATTTGTATAAATTTTTTGCACTGTGATATAGATTTTGTGTGTCTATAAAAATACCAACTCTTTGGTTTTTGTGTTTGATTACTGTCATGAATATTAAAAATTAAAAACTCTTATTAAAATAAAACCGCACGTTTATAAAAATGATTTCAAATAATGATTTCAAAGAACGAAAAAGCAACCATTTTGGTCGCTTTTTCAAAAACTTAAGCCTTTTTCTTCATTTCAAGCTTCTTCATTAGAGCGTTGAATCTTTTTGTGCTCTTTTTCTGAAGATACTTCATTTGAGTTTGTCTGTCAGCCACCATTTGTAGAAGTCCACGTCGAGAATGAGTATCTTTTGTGTTCTTTTTAAGGTGAGCAGCCAAATCCTC
Organism: uncultured Candidatus Saccharibacteria bacterium; assembly: GCA_964403475.1. Taxonomy (GTDB): domain Bacteria; phylum Patescibacteriota; class Minisyncoccia; order Phycocordibacterales; family CALRHW01; genus SICJ01. The sequence goes on from CAYOFR010000005.1 coordinate 4,885, forward strand.
TATTCTCTTAGACAAAAGCGCGATCTGAACCTCTGGAGAACCAGTGTCTACATCGTGGATTTTTGTTTCCGCTATGATTTTTTGTTTCTTTGTTTTTGAAAGCATTGTGGGTCTAAATTATCATAAATAGTCTATTTTTGCAAGGATTTAGGGAGATTAGTATTTTTATATGAAAAACCCCCTCGTGTCGTCGTCACGACAGAGGGGGGTCGAGGTTGGTGTGGCCCTGATGAGCTTACGGCCATCTTCCAATCTCTTGGGTCCTTTTGCACCCACGGACTTCAGTGCCTGCGCTCAAGGCTCCGTCCGTTGGTACTGGTAGGATCCTTCTCCTTCTCTCTACTTTTACTCACTTGCTGGTCCAATACTGGGCCAGGAGAGAAGGATACCGTACACCGATCCGTATAAGAGTATAGCACACCCACATTTTTTGTCAAGTGATTTAGTGGGCTGTTTATATAAAAGAAAAAGAGAAGCCGTTGGACGCAGCTTCTCATTCCTGTGCCGACCCTAAAAGGTGGGGTGGCATCACCTTGGACGAAGGCCGTCCCGATCATCTTTTTACTGCACGGTACTCTTTTTCTAGAGGCTCAATTTTTGAGAACTCCAGGGTCGCATTTCAGCGACCGCAAGCACCTGAGTATTTGACTCTGGCACACAACTTCTTTGCCCCCTAGGTGGGCTTGGTCGCTTGTGCCTATGCCATTGACTCGATACAGCACACTCAATTCCCTGTGGAATTATCCAAAGCCAGCTATCCCATTATTGTTCAGGATGGATGTGGCCTCAAGCTTTCGCTTGGATGTGCTATATCTGGAACTCGCTAAATAGAATTGTAGCACACCCACATTTTTTGTCAAGTGATTTGTTTAATCTCCCATCTGTTGTGATATTATAAAAAGGATAACGTCGCAAAATATTTTCCCCAAAAATGTCTACAAATTCACCTATTTCACAATTAAAACGCGAGTTTCTGGAATATTTAGAGATTGAAAAAGGTCGTAGCCTAAAGACCGTTGCCAACTATGACCATTATTTAGAGCGTTTTTTTGAGTTTTCAAAGGTAAAGCGGCCAGATCAGATCACGGATACCCTCTTGCGTGAGTATCGCCTTTGGCTCAACCGACAAAAATCCGGCAAAAAACAGCCCGGCCTACAGGGTGCATCCGAAAGTCTCAAAAAGCGTACACAAAACTACTACCTCATTGCCCTACGCTCTTTTCTCAAGTATCTGGCGCGACGACGTGTGTCTTCCCTGCATCCAGATCAAATAGAGCTAGCAAAAGTAGCTGAGCGATCTATAGATCTCATCTCTCGTGCAGAGCTAGATAGATTGATGAACGCTCCGTCCGGAGACGATGTGCAATCTTTGCGTGATAGGGCTATTCTTGAGCTACTTTTCTCTACTGGTCTGCGTGTGTCCGAGCTCTGTTCTCTTACGCGTGATCTTGATTTAAATTCAGATGAGTTTTCTATAAGAGGAAAAGGAGAAAAGGTGCGTGTGGTGTTTTTATCGGATTCAGCAAGGGGTGCTTTAAAAAAATACTTGGCAAAACGTAAGGATATGGACGATGCTATGTTTGTTCAGTTTGGAAAAAATTCTAAAAACGCAGAAAAGTTGGCTATTACTCCCCGTTCTGTAGAGAGACTAGTAAAACAGTATGCGATAAAAGCTGGTATTACAAAAAAAGTTACTCCGCACGTTATTCGTCACAGTTTTGCTACAGATTTGCTACAAAATGGTGCAGATTTGCGATCTGTGCAGATGCTTTTGGGTCATGCCAATATAGGCACGACACAGATTTATACTCATATTACTGACAAACAGCTCCGCGAGGTGCATAAAAAGTTTCACAATAAGGGCGGGAAATAAAATTAATCACACACAATTTTTTAAATGAAAAAGCGCCGCTCCATTGTCTGGAGCGGCGCGCTTGCGACTGATTGTCTCACAAAAACTCTCCGCTGAGACCCCCGTAGAGACCCACGAAGAGACCTAAACTGAGACCCACGAAGAGACCCCAGACGAGACTTCCGACGAGACTCACGACGAGACCTCGCTGTTTCAAGGTTTTCAGTTTCTTGAAGATGTTCACTGTGAGACACACCCACAGCGACACCAGTAGGTAACTGATGATCGGCACCCACATGAGGCCGATTTTGCTCACGTCGACATCGCCTCCCTTTTTGAGTTTGTAGATCTCAACGAAGCCGGGAATGAGGTATCCCACAGCCTGAAGGTAAATGAAGCCAGCCAGAGCGACAGATCCCACGAAAGACCACACGGATCTCTTCTTGATGGAATACGAATCGTTGTCCATGGTATTGGTCTTTGTGTTTTTGGGGAACACTGGGCTTTCCTTTGGAAGCCACTAACCCATTTGTTTGTGTTGGTTACAATCTAGGTGATATAAAAACATATGGATTATAAATGGTCAATACCACCAATCTCTTTGTGCTACAATTATCAGCAACATGAAAATAATATCTTGGAACGTAAACGGAATACGAGCTCTGCAGAAAAAAGGCCAGTGGGATTGGCTTATAAACGAATCACCAGACATTTTTTGTCTACAGGAGACAAAGGCAAATCCAGACCAACTCTCACCAGAAATGCTTGCGCCAAATGGCTATCATTCATATTTTGATTTTCCAAAGGAGAAAAAGGGTTATAGCGGTGTCGCAGTTTACAGCAAAGTAAAGCCAAATAAGGTGGAATACGTCATGGGTGTACCAGTCCTCGACAACGAGGGTCGCCTAGTCGCTGCTTATTTTGATGATTTTGTTTTGATAAATGTCTATTTTCCCAATGGTGGAGGAGGTCCAGAGCGCCTTGCTTACAAATTAGAGTTTTATAAAGAATTTTTGAAATATATAGAGCGACTGCGAAAAGCTGGTGAAAATGTGATTTTTTGCGGAGATGTGAATACCGCTCACAATGAAATAGACTTAGCTCGTCCAAAGGCCAACGAAAAAAACACCGGCTTCCTCCCTATCGAGCGCGAGTGGATGGACAAAGTGGTCGCGCACGGCTATGTGGATGTTTTCCGATATTTTTATCCAGAAAAAAAAGATGCGTACAGCTACTGGGATCAAAAGACATTTGCACGTGAAAGAAATGTTGGTTGGCGTATAGATTATTTTTTTGTTGCTGAAGAATTTTTATCAAAAGTGCAATCAATGGAAATGTTAGATAGAGTTACTGGCTCAGATCATTGCCCAATTGTGTTGTATTTAAGGGCTTAGATAAGCCATATTTACATAAAATAAAAATGTCTTTTATAAAGGACATCTTATCCACAGGTATTTATTTGAAATGTCTTTTATGCATGATATACTTTTTCCAGAACCGGGGAGGAATCTAAAAAGACACTAAAAGGACAAATCCCCTATGTTCATTATCGAGGTAGGCCACCTCCAGAAAGGTAGCTTGGGTTTATTGATACAAAGGAATATATATTCACATCTCCACAAAAGGGATATTGACCACGATCAATAGATATCTGGGCGGACTCTTTCACAACCGCGATTTCACAACGTACGCATGCACGAGGCTAGCGTCCAATGTGGGCGCGGTTTTTTGTTTGTATTAAATATTTTTTAAATTACTCTACGTGATATTTGTCCCGTATCTCTTTTAAACCCTTTTCGTCCTCTTCTTCCCTTTTTTCTTTACCCTTTTTACCCATTTCTTCTAGCTCTTTATCAGAAAGTGTGGCTAGTTTTATGGCTTTTTCGCTCAAATACTCTTTAGTGTTAAGTGTCGGGTCCTCTATCACTTCCTCCAAAAGTGCATGCAAAATATGCCCGATTTTAGGTCCAGCTGGCATACCGGTCGTATCCATTACTCCCTTTCCATCTATAGCAAGCATTCCTACAGAGACAGGATCACGCATTACCTCTTCTACCATTGATTTGTATTTTCGCAGACGGTATGGGTTTTCTTTTGGTCGGCCTGTACCTATACGATCGCAAATGCGCACGTTCATGAGATCCCAGACGTTGTCCTTGCCTACTTTGCTAATGAGTCGGCGCACAGCAGAGAGTGTGATTTGCTCTGTGTCAGAGAAAAACATATGCCAGCGCACTAGCTTCACTACATTTTCGCTTAAATCATTTGGAAATCTTAGGTCGCGCATTATTTTTTCTGTCATTCTAGCGCCAACGACTTCGTGTCCGTAAAAAGTGACGTCACCCTTTTTACCGTCTGTTCGTCTGGTTTTTGGTTTACCTATGTCGTGAAAAAGCGCAGCAAGCCGTATGTGAAGTGGCCATTTTTTATCTGCAGCGTGTTGTAGGGTTTTTAATAAATGAGTCCAGACGTCAAAAGCGTGGGCTTGGTTTTGCGTGACGCCTATACCCTGCTCTAATTCAGGCACTATATATCGCAAAATACCCAGCTTTTTAGCCATTTCTATGCCTAAAGCGGGTCTATCTGACATGATGATACGTACAAACTCATCACGAATTCGTTCTTTTGCAATTTTTTCTAGTATTGGCGCTAGTTTTTTTATAGCTTCCGATGTATTAGCCTCTATTTCAAAGCCTAGATCAGCGTAAAGTCGCACCGCTCGCATGATGCGTAGGCCATCTTCTGTAAATCTTTCTTCTGGATTACCTACTGTGCGAATTGTTTTTGATAAAATGTCTTTTATTCCTTCGTATAGGTCAACGACTTCCCCTTTTGAATCTAGTGCAAGCGCGTTAATCGTGAAATCACGACGCTTTAAGTCGTCTTCGATACTTTTACTGAATGTGACACTGTCCGGGCGTCTATTGTCACTATAGCTCGCTTCAAGCCTATATGGAGTGACTTCTATTACTTTCAGCGTCTCGTTTTCTGTTTCTTCATTTACGACACCGACTGTTCCATATGAATTTTCGTAAAAAGTTTTTGGAAAAAGGGCGATTATCTCCTCTGGTATAGCGTTTGTGGTGACGTCCCAGTCTTTTGGTTCCCTGCCCAGTATTAGATCTCTCACACAGCCCCCTACCAGATACGCTTCAAAACCCGCTTTTTCTAGCGTTTCTGTTACTCGTGAAACATCTTTTGGTATTTCAAACTTGAAAACCACCGGCATCGGAGCTTTTTTCATAAGCAAATTGTAGTATATCCTTTGATTTTTAGCCAATTTAGCGTATGATGTTTGTTATTCACGCGCTCTCGTGGTGAAATGGATATCA
>CAYOFR010000006.1:0-7432 GCA_964403475.1 uncultured Candidatus Saccharibacteria bacterium
CGAGCCGAATCTTAATCAGGCCCACATACACAAAGACCACGACTTTGCGCTCACGCACGCGCCACTGCGACGGTCCGAGACCGAGATCCTGGAGCGTACGCATTCCATCATTCTCGTTGAACTTCCGGAGGAACTTCCTCGAGAGACCCACGAGCTTCCTGCCTGGTTGCGCCGGAAAAGTCGATCCAATGTGACCACGCCGACTCTGTAGTCTCTCGATCACACGATGATCGAGCACGTAAACACTACTGGTGTTCTCTGCCAGGTGACGCAGGACAGCTTGTTCACCCCTGCACCGCACAAGTGCGGAACCTGAGTGTGCATGCGCCCTTGGCATGTGATTGCGATAGCACGCGATTGCGTACAAGAAGTTCCGGTATGGTTCCGGAAATCCTGTAGCAAGCATCTGGTGACTCTCAAACTGGTCGCATGGAATCCTGATGCGGTGCCGGTTGTCTCCGCTCTTCACTTCGATACCAGCATCGATTCTGGTCATGCGGAGATCTTCGCAGCCAAAGCCGTTGCGAGCATTAAGTACTCGCTTGACCAGCTTTTCGAAAAATCCGCCGACGATGTCTGGTGTCTTGCGTGACCTAGTACGTTTCCACGAACACAGACTGGGATGCAAACTCTTTTTCATGAATGCCTACCTCCTTTCTGGTGTTATACATTCTTATTGCATTATATACCGGTGACAAAAGAAACCCACCACTATTTTGTAGTGGATAACGCACATGACAACCCGGTTGCGGGCACTGTCAATAACCTAATGGCGGAAAGAGAGGGATTCGAACCCTCGATACCCTTACGGATATACCACCTTTCCAGGGTGGCCCATTCGACCGCTCTGGCATCTTTCCAATACTATATATAGAACAATACTATACTCTGTCTTTCATCCCTCGCAAAATAGCAACGCGCTCGGCGACCGGTGGATGCGTCATGAAAAGTTTGCCAAATGTGTGGGCGCGCGCGCCAAAAGGATTCGAAATAAAAAGGTGTGCCGTCGCATTCGTAGCCCGACTCATTGGTGCGCGCGGGCCGGCAGAAGATATTTTTTCTAGTGCCGAAGCGAGAACTTCTGGATAACGAGTAAGAAGTGCGCCAGAAGCATCAGCAAGAAATTCACGCTTACGAGAAATAGCTAGCTGAATAAGTAAAGCTATAATTGGCGAAAGAATAGCCAATACTATTCCGATGAGCATAATAATACCCCCGCCATTATCACGATCACGGTTTCCACCTCCAAACATTTTTATTCTCAAAAACATATCCGAAAGAATAGATACAAAACCCACCAAAACCACCACCACAGTAGAAAGCAACATGTCTCTATTTCCAATATGAGCAAGTTCGTGTGCTACCACGCCTTCTAATTCATTCCTATCAAGAATCTGTAAAAGCCCACTAGTCACCGCCACCACAGCATGCTCTTTGTTGCGACCAGTAGCAAAAGCATTTGGAGATGTGTCTGGAATAATATAGAGCTTAGGCATTGGTAGACCAGCAGTAATAGAGAGATTTTCTACAATATTCCATAGCTCTCTATGCTCATCACGTGCCACCGGCACAGCTCGATACATCTTTAGCACGAGCTTGTCAGAAAACCAGTACGCACCGATATTCATAGCTATGCTGAAAAAGACTACGAAATACAAAATACCAGGATTATTGTATGCAATACCAAAAAACCAGCCGAAAGCTATGATGACAACAAAAAATATTGCCATCAAAAACCATGTTTTTGCGATATTAGCGCTTTGGTGTTTGTATATATTCATAATCTTTTAACCCTGGGAAGGAATCGGTCTGATAGTTTTAAAAATATCATTAAGTCCCTCTATAAAAATATCAAAGCCCTTGTCAAAAGTAATTGATGATACCATATTTACTATCTCTGACTCTTCAATCTCATCAAGACTATGGATTATAAATCCGCAATCATCATAATATGATTGATTTGGAGAAACTTGTTTTATAATCCTAGTGTGGAAACGAAGTGTGTCATACATATTATGATTACTACTGTAAAAATATGTTGATGTTTGTCTGTCTACCACAATAGGCTTGGTTAAGGTATCTTTGGAATACTTCTGCATTTCAACTGTACCCAAAAAAGTTGCCTTGTCACTTCCATCAAAACAACCGATGTTAATATTCACCTTAGCCAAAGGCTCACCAGAAACTTTTTTAGATAGTTCTACAGTATCAAACACCTTCGCAAATGTGTAACCGTGATTAAGTGCATTATCCCTCACTGATGCAGTCCAGCCCTCCGGTAATTTGATCTGAAAACCATACTTTTCATTATGATATGTTTTCCAACTAGGAAATTCTAAGTCTTGTGAGGCTTTTTGCATAGGTGCATTATTCAATAGTCGGCCGCCGAACCATATACCATCTGCCATCTGCATCCACAAAGTAAATATAATGACTAGAGCACAAATACTTACTATTATTTTTTGTTTTTTATTCATTGAGATATTCTTTAAGACTAAAACTTCACATTTACTGGCTCTTGCGCAGGAGCATTGTCTGGCAGGTCAAAGAATTCCATTTTTGAAAACTTAAAAATACCCGCTACGATTTTGCCCGGGAAAGATTCTACAGAAATATTAAGGTCACGTACATTTGTATTATAAAAACGTCGTGCTGCTTGGATTTTGTTTTCTGTATCTGAAAGCTCACGTTGTAGCTCAAGAAAATTGGTATTCGCTTTTAGATCTGGATACGCTTCGGCAACAGCAAAGATACTTTTAAGTGCATCTGTCAGCATATTTTCCGCTTTTCCTTTTTCTTCGATATTTCCCGCCCCCATCGCCGCTGCGCGCGCTTTTGTAACATTTTCAAAAGCATTACTTTCATGTGTCGCATATCCCTTTACAGTATTTACTAGATTTGGGATAAGATCGTATCGACGTTTGAGCTGTACCTCTATATCAGACCAAGCCTCTTTTGCACGATTTACCAAACGGACAAAACCGTTGTATGACCAGATGAACCAAAGTACAATTACTGCCAAAATTAATATAGTTATAAACATGTTTTTTGATTTGTTTTAGCTCTTAGAAGACAAATTATATCATAAAATACGATACCTTAGATATTTGCATTATTTCCCCAAATTTGTATAATCTTTTAAATGACAGTTATTGCTTCTATACTACCGTATATACAAATCGCGTTGTCTATAGTGTTGGTAACTCTAGTGCTTTTACAGCGATCAGAGGCCGGACTAGGAGGCTCTTTTGGTGGAAATGATGCTTTTAGCTCTGGATTCCATACGCGAAGAGGTTTAGAAAAAACCCTATTTATCGGGACTATTATTGTTGCTGCTCTATTTGTCATTGCGTCGTCTCTTTCACTTTTCTTAAAATAATCTCTTAAAAAATCCAAATAGCATTCCTTTTGTCTATTTTATTTGTATGAATTCTAGAAACAGGGCTAGTGTCCCAATCTCAAAAAAAATTCTGCTTGCAATAAAAACATTCTCAATAACAGAAAAGAGTATATTTTTCTTATTCTTATCTATTTTTTTGTTGAGTGGTCTTTCTTTAGTATGGAGCATTAATGAAAAGTTTTTAGTAGATGTTCCCAACAGAGGAGGTTCTTTGAGCGAAGGAATAGTTGGTTCACCTAGATTTATAAATCCATTACTTGCAACATCTGATGCGGACAACGATCTTACAGCCTTAGTATATTATGGCCTATTGAAAGCAACTCCAGATTGCACACTCATAGACGATCTAAGTAAATAACATTCGATATCAGAAGACGGTCTCGAATACTCATTTACATTAAAGGACAACATCTTTTTCCATGACGGAGAACCTGTCACCACAAACGATGTTGAGTTTACAGTAAAAAAAGCTCAGGACGTTCAATTAAGAAGCCCAAAAAGAATAAACTGGGATGGCATCACAATACAAAAGATAGACGAAAAACATATTAAATTTATTTTAAGACAACCATATTCCCCTTTTATAGAAAACTTAACAATGGGAATCTTGCCTGAACATATTTGGAAGAGTTTGGACTCAGATCAATTTGCCGCAAGTCTATTCAACACAGAACCAATAGGATCTGGTCCATACAAAATTTACAAAGTAAAAAGAAATTCTGGAGGAGTACCAACATACTACCAGCTAACACCTTTCAATAAATACGCTCTTGGTGAGCCATACATAAAAAATCTACTCCTAAGCTTTTTTACAAATGACGAAGACGCGATAGAAGCTTACATAAACAAAGACATAGAAAGTATCAGCAGTATTCCACCAGAGAAAATTGCGGAAATAGTCCGTAATGGCACAAAAATAGAGACATCATCATTGCCAAGAGTTTTCGGTGTTTTCTTTAATCAAAATCAGGCTCCAGTACTAATAAACAAAGAGGTTAGAATGGCATTAAATATGGTTGTTGATAAAAATCGAATCGTAAAAGATGTCTTGAGTGGATACGCTTCAGAAATAGACGGCCCGCTACCATTTGGAAGCTTTGCTCAGGAAGAAGACACTTCTTCTGCCGAAGAAACATCTTCAAAAGTAGACGAAGCAATATCATTGCTAACAAAAAACGGTTGGACACTAAACACGACTACGGGCACAATGGAAAAAAAGACTAAAAAAGATACCACAACCCTATCATTTTCTATATACACAGGAGATGCACCAGAATTAAAACAAACAGCGTTAATACTACAGGAAGAGTGGCAAAAAATAGGTGCCCATGTCGATGTAAAAATATTTGAAACTGGAGATCTAAACCAAAACATCATCAGACCAAGAAAATATGATGCACTACTCTTTGGTGAAGTCATTGGACGCGATTTTGATCTTTATCCTTTCTGGCATTCATCACAAAGAAATGATCCTGGTCTAAACATTTCAATGTATGTAAACAGTAAAGCAGACAAACTTTTAGAAGAAATGAGATCGATTACAGATACCACAATAAAGAGAGAGAAATATGATGCATTTGAACAGTTAATAAGAGATGACGTGCCGGCAATATTTACATATACACCAGACTTTATATATCTTGTCCCTGAAAAATTAAAAAATCTGAAACTTGGAAAGGCAATCACACCAGAAGAAAGATTTATTAACGTAAATGAGTGGTATATAGAGACAGATAAAGTGTGGAAAATATTTACATCAAATTAAAATTTATTAAAAAAATTATTAAAAGATAAAAACATGAAAAACGAATCAGATATCCAGATACCAGAGATGCCAAAAGCTACAATGCCAGCAAAGACAACAGGTACAACAGCTCACAGAAGCACAGGATCGACTCATACTAGAGGCGGACACAGAAGTAGACCATCAGGTCATCACAGCCGACGCCCTATGGGTATGCGCCGTGATCCAGCACCAAAAGCAAGAAAGCCGGATGATGTTATCCCCCCTATCGGAGACAGTATTCGCATTATTCCACTTGGCGGTGTAGAGGAAGTTGGAAAAAACATGACAGCTATTGAGTATGGAAATGACATTATCGTACTCGATATGGGTTTTGGTTTTAAAGAGGAAGATACTCCTGGAGTAGACTATATTTTGCCAAACACAAAATATCTAGAAGACAGAAAAGACAAAATCCGTGCGGTCATTATTACTCACGGACATCTCGATCACATCGGCGGTATTCCTTTTATCATGCCTCGTATTGGTAATCCCCCTCTATACTCTCGCTATCTGACCACACTCATGATACGCAAGCGACAAGAAGAATTTCCACATCTTCCACCTTTTGAAATAAACGTAGTAGAAAAAGACGATCGCATCAAAATCGGCAATCTTTCTGTACGATTTTTTGCTGTGACTCATACTATCCCCGACTCTATGGGAGTTATTATTGAGACACCTTATGGATCTATTGTAAACGCTGGTGATCCAAAACTAGATCATGACGATGGTATTCCTACAGAAGCAGAAGAAAAAGAGTATGCAAAATTCCAAAAAGAAAAGGTGCTACTTTTCATGAACGACTCAACAAACGTTGAAAATCCCGGCTTCTCTACTCCAGAAAAATTGGTACACAAAAACCTAGAAGAAATCATAAAAAACATAAAAGGTCGCCTCATCATCGGTACTTTTGCATCTCAGCTTGAGCGCATCATAAAAATAATCCAGATTTGTGAAAAATATGGCAAAAAAGTGATAGTTGAGGGTCGTAGTATGAAAACAAACGTAGAGATTGCAAAACTTGCAAACATGTTTAGTACAAAAAAAGATACTATCATCCCTATCGAAGACGCAGAAAAGTATCCGCCAGAAAAAGTGCTAGTACTAGCTACCGGTCCACAAGGCGAAGAATTTTCAGTACTTGCTCGTATGGCAAATAGAACTCACAAGAGCTTTAAAATAAATAAGCGCGACACTATTTTGCTTTCATCTTCTATTATTCCAGGCAATGAAAAAAAGGTGCAGAAACTAAAAGACAACATTGCTCGGCAAGGTGTGAAAATAATTCACTATCGTACTTCTGACGTATATATTCATTCTACAGGTCACGGCAATCGTGGTGAGCTAGAGTGGATGTTTAAAAAAGTAAATCCAAAGTTTTTCATGCCTATTCACGGCAACCACTACATGCTTCGTCTACACGCTCAGACTATAGAAGCACTTGGTATGCCTGAAGAAAATATCATCATTCCTGACAACGGCACAATCATAGAAATACAAGACAAAGGCACAAAGCTCGTACGACTAAAAGAGACTGCCCCAAGCAATATGATGATGGTGGACGGATTTTCTGTTGGTGATATGCAGGAGGTAGTGTTGCGTGATAGAAAAATGCTAGCCGAAGATGGTATGTTTGTCATCATTGCGAGTATAAACCTAAAGACTGGAAAATTACGTAAATCTCCAGATATTATTTCTCGAGGGTTTGTGTATCTGCGAGAATCTCAAGACCTACTTCAAGACGCAAGACATTTAATTAAGAAAACAGTAGAAGATACTACTGCGGGAATGAATCCTATCAACTTTGATTATGTAAAAGAAAACATTTCAGAGACTGTTAGCAGATTCCTTTTCCAAAAAACAGCAAAAACTCCTATAGTAATACCTGTAGTGCTTGGAGTTTAAAAAATAAAAAAAACAAAAGGTCGCCTCCGAATGAGGAGGCGACCCGTTTGGTTTTGGTAGGAATCCCTACCTAGGGATTGGACCTACTTGCTCGTGGGCGGTTGCGTCGCAGGACTCTGGGTGATGGAGCAACTCGAGGCTCCAGGTCCCCCGGCAGAACAGGAGGTGCTGCTGGCCTGACTGCCGAGCACGCACTTGCACACCGGGTAGATGCCACTCGAGTTGAAGTTGCAGCAGGCGAAGTAGGCACTGTTGCCACAGGTCACCTGACACGTCTGAGGGCCCGCCGATGACGGGTTTCCATCTGCCGACGTCGAAACGTCTACGCAGGATCCCACGAC
>CAYOFR010000007.1:0-8886 GCA_964403475.1 uncultured Candidatus Saccharibacteria bacterium
GGGTAAGGTAGTTTGATAAAGGAGACAAGGAAGAGTGGTTTAAATAAACGGTGTACTAAACCGTCGTACCTTAATAGGTAGCGTGGGTTCGAAGCCCACTATATCCGCAAATGATATAATGTTGAAATGACACCGAATTCAACATTGAAACAAGAGTACCGCCTTACAGAAATACAACACAAAGCCTTAAAAAAACTCGGCCTGCATACGGTAGAAGATTTGCTCTACTATTTCCCCCTTCGATATGGTGACATTGCACAGCCACGCACCATCGCCAGCCTAAAAAAAGACGAGACTGTAGCAATATACGGCAAAGTCACCGGTCTCAAAACTAAAAAAACTTTCAAAAGTCGCATCGCAATGTCGGAGGCGACCATCGAAGACGAAACGGGAAAAATAAAAGCGGTATGGTTTCATCAGCCATACATTGCAAAAATGATTCAGGATGGCGCCTTTGTAAAAGTAGAAGGAAAAGTGTCAGAGAAAAATGACACGCTTTCTTTTACAAATCCTGAAATAGAAAGTATTTCTACACTCCCTACTGGTGTCGGCGATTCTCTTTTTAAAGAAGGTGAAGAAGATGACATCATAAGTCTCGCCTATCCAGTCTATGCTGAAAGTAAAGGCATCACATCACGCTGGTTTTATTACACTCTACAAAAAATATTTAAGTCTGGAATTTTAGATGAGATAAAAGATCCGATACCAGTAGAGATTTTAGAAAAATACAATCTGCCGAGCCTAAAAACTGCATTCATTTGGATTCACACACCAAAGAAAAAGGAAGACAGCCTATCCGCACGCAAACGTTTCGCTTTTCAAGAAATTTTCATCATACAACTAGAAAAATTTAGAGAGCGAAAAGAATACGAAACACTTCCATCTTTTAGAATAAATAAAGAAAAAAAAGATGTTGATGAGTTTATAAAGCGTTTTCCATTTACTGCGACCGATGCACAGATGCGTGCAATCGAACACATACTGGGAGACTTTAGAAAAAAATATCCAATGTCTCGCCTGCTCGAGGGTGATGTAGGATCTGGCAAGACAGCTGTAGCTGCTGCTACTGTCTTTGCTGTCACCACCACCCCGCCTCTCAACCGAGAATACGGTAACCTACAAACAGCTTACATGGTACCGACAGAAATACTTGCCGAACAACATTTTGAATCTTTTATAAAATATTTTTCATACCTTGGAATCAGTGTTGGACTCATCACATCAAGCGGTTGCAAAAAATTCCCATCTAAAATAAACCCAACAAAAGCGACAGACATTTCGCGCACACAGCTACTCAAATGGGTTGCTGAGGGCACGATACCGATACTCATAGGCACACATTCACTCATACAAAAAGCTGTGAAATTTAAAAATCTTGCATACATCATCATCGACGAACAGCATCGTTTTGGTACAGCCCAAAGAAAAGCCTTGCGTCGCAAAGACAACATCGTCCCCCATCTTCTTTCAATGACAGCAACACCCATACCCCGCACACTTGCACTCACAGTATATGGCGACTTAGATCTAACTCTACTCGACCAAATGCCAGATGGCAGAAAACCGATAATCACAGATATCATTTTGCCTCACCAGAGAGCAGATATTTATGAAAAAATGAGATCTGAAGTAAAAGCTGGGCGACAAGCATATGTAATATGCCCGCGTATTTTTGAACCAGATCCACAAAAAGAAATGGCCTTAAACGTAAAATCTGTAACAGAAGAAGCAAAACGATTAAAGAAAGAGGTTTTTCCAGAATATGAAATAGGAATTTTGCACAGCAAAATGAAACCTGCAGATAAAGACAAGGTGATGCTTGATTTCAAAAACGGAAAGACAAAAATACTTTGCGCAACTTCTGTAGTAGAGGTGGGCGTGAATGTTCCAAATGCAACGGTAATAATAATAGAAGGCGCAGAAAGGTTTGGTCTAGCACAGCTCCACCAGCTCAGGGGTCGCGTAATAAGAAGCAATCACCAAGCATACTGCTATGTTTTTGCCGAAACAAAAACAGAAAAAACTCTCGAGCGTCTAAAAGCACTCAAAACGGCACGCAATGGATTTGAGCTCGCAGAATTTGATCTGGCACAGCGTGGCGCCGGTGAACTCTACGGCAAAAAACAATGGGGCATCTCTGACCTAGCAATGGAAGCTATAAAAAATATAAAGATGGTAGAGGCCGCTCGCAGAGAAGCAGAAGAAATGATAAATATTGATCCAGAATTAAAACTTTATCCGCTATTGAAAGAAAAAATTACCAGAAAAGATAAAATCCATTTCGAATAATTTTCTTCTTAATTAAAAACCAAAGAAATTTAATACAGCTTGGAATACGCTAGCCAGCTGACTAAACGCACCGTAGAAGAAAGAAACCCTCTTTAAACCATCTTCGATACCGCCAGATCCAGAATCATTTGTACATTGAGAAGTATTTAGAGTACAAGATGATGTACAAGAAATAGAACCACTCAAAAATCCTTGAGTTAAACAAGAAGCTCCAGCGAGACTAGAACCATCACATTGTTCTCCAGACTCCACCACACCGTTACCACAGACGGGGCCAGTATTTTGATCTTCACCTTCATTATTTCCACCCACTTCAAAAAGTGGCCAATGAGGTGTGTAGCTGGTACCAAAAAGTTTTTGCGCAACTATTCTAAGTGTTTGCTCCTGAAAAGCGTTTATATAAACATGAGGATCTATGCCCACAGGAAGTTCAGGGTCCCAAGCAGCACGTATTTGCGCGCGACTCTCGAGCGCATAAGCTGGCAATATAGCTGGGTCATATACATAACCAAGGTTATACCAATAATTATCCCCTCCCCACAAAATCACGCCATCCGCACCATTTTGCATTCCTATAAACTGTTTGTTTTTAAACTCCTGATAAGGCATTGTTTTGTAATTATGAACAGGGCTACTATTCCAGAATCTATCGCTAATATAAGTAAAGACTGGTTTGCCATTTGATCTAGGTATTGATTGTCTTACAGCTTCTTTATTGCGAGCCTTTTCTTTTTCAACTAAATAAGAAGGTGTAGAAGCATCTGGATACGGAGAATAAATAGATGGCGCATAAAAATCTACAGCGTTTATTAGTTCTGTTGGAGCAAAAACTTTTTGCAACTGAGCAGCTTTTGCAGAATCGCTAGCATCAGCCCATGATCCACCCTCAAAATGTATCGGGAAAAAAGGAATGTTGTAGTATCCCCATTTTGCATTTGGACGAAGTTGCTTTGCATAGTTTAAAGCTTTCAACATCTCTGATTGTGCATACTGAAAATGCTGAGTACTTGGTGATTCATGAAGCCAAGCCATGTATGGATCTTCAATATCAAGTACAGCATAACCAGTAAAATTTGTAGGAACAGCTGGATAGCCGAGCTCTCCTTCTATCAATTTTCTTAAAGTAGTTAGATTTACTGTTCCATCAGCACTTCCAAAATCTCCACCAATCAGCCAAGACTTTTTTGCACCAAGACTGTAAGCGATGTTCCATACAGAATTATCATAATCATTTTGTATAAGCATCAAAGGTTCGTTGTCTTCACTCGTATCTGAAGGAGAAGTACAACCTGGCTCATAAGGGTAATCAATGACATCATCACCATCATTATCCAAACCGTCACTACATTTTGCAGTAGAATCATTTTCATTATTATCCGTATTAGAAGTACATCCAGGATCAGATGGATAATCTATTTTTCCATCACCGTCATCATCTATGCCGTTTGAACATTTTTTAATAACATCTGTCTCATTGTCGTCTGTAGCAGAGGTACATCCTGGATCAGAAAGATCAATTTTCCCATCACCGTCATTATCTAAATTGTCAGCACATTGCTTTGGCACAGTAAGTTGCTGTGGCGGAGGGGTAACCGGCTCAACAGGTAATGGTGTAGAGCCACAACTCACAGTTTTTATTTTTCCTCTAGTTGTTGGTCCCACGACACCAAAACCATTTGTCGCCGGACTTCCACTATATAAAATAGCGTTTCTACTTTGGAATTTTTGTACGGCTGTTTGCGTCACACCCCCAAATAAACCGGTAATACTAGGATAAGTATAGTCACCCTGGGCCTTTAAAAATTTTTGTAACTTAGAAACCTCACCCCCTGTCGACGCGTCGTTTAATCCTATATACAAATCTCTAGTCAAAACAGTACAACCTGAGTTTTGTGACAAAAGCAAAGCAAGTTGTTGTTGAAGCTGTGTGATTATGGCCAAAAGAGCATTTATTTGTGCTTGCTCAGATGGAGTCACAGCTTCGACTTTTGAATAACTA
This sequence comes from uncultured Candidatus Saccharibacteria bacterium, assembly GCA_964403475.1. Taxonomy (GTDB): domain Bacteria; phylum Patescibacteriota; class Minisyncoccia; order Phycocordibacterales; family CALRHW01; genus SICJ01. The sequence continues at coordinate 4,289 of CAYOFR010000007.1, forward strand.
GGAAAGACAGAGTATCCTAATACGGCCAAAAAGATTAAGGTAGAGGCGATTGTTTTTTTCATGTTATTAACACCAATTCTAACACAACACCAGACAATTGATAAAGAATCCCAATTGATATATTATCTAGCAATCGCACGTGTAGCTCAGTTGGTAGAGCCGTCGTCTTATACACGACTGGTCCCAGGTTCGAGTCCTGGCACGTGCACCAAGAAAATTGACAGTGCAAAAATAAAGTCATAATCTATAACAAGTAATATTCTGACTCGCACATCAACGAAAGGTCTATATGGACCCGAACACCATGATTGTGGTGGCAGTTTTGTTCCTCTCGTTTGTCGTCTTGGTGATCGCTTGGGCGGTCACAGCTATGCGCATCCTCGTCGTGGGCATTCTCTCCGAAGCTCCGCCGAAATGGATGAAGACGTGGTGGGGCAAGATCATCATCGTGTCAGTTCTATTCCCTGTCAGGATCTTGCTTATAATCACGGAAAAGATCAGACGACGACGCGATACATACATCGGCATCTAGACAACATGTACCACAAAAATCCTCGCACGCGAACTCGCTTCGTGTGCGGTTTCGTATATGTTTTAATAAACACAAAACAATGCACTATTTCACAAAGAAAGTAACAGTCTGGCTGACCACCTCGTTATCGTTCCAATTTGAATCATCAGACGGTGTATTGTTTGCTTCTACAAACTTTATTTGATACTTGCCTGGCACCCTAGCGTAATACCCCCAACTTGGAAATTTATAAGATTTTCTACTAACAGAAATCGGCTTTAAATAAATCGAATCAAAACGTACTGTTGAATTTCCGTTGATATCAGTACCAGAATTTCCTAAAATATATATTTTCTTGGGAATATCATCTTTGGATATTTCTCTATCTACCTTCCATTTGATTAAAATAGAATCACCAACCTTAAGTTGTTTACCGTTTGACGGAGCAGTAATAATAATTGGATACGAGTCAACACTCGATGTATTTTTTTGTCTAATATAATCTAGCTGACTTTGAAGATGATCAATCATCGCCAACAAATCTGCAACACTTTTTGCGCTACTCACATTATTATTTTGTGATGAGCTTGTCTCTGCAAAAGCTGATCCAATTGGTATGGAAAATAATGCGATAAGTACCAAAACAAAAAATAACCTTAACGATAATTTCATATTTATTTTTAAAAAATAATAACCCACTTAGTTTAACATAAACATTGACAAAAGTAACTAAAATAGTATTGTTTTTGACGGAGATAACGTTATCCCCAATCAACAAAACGTACCAGTCGGAGAGATAACATGTACATGCAGAAAATACTGCAGTATCTGATCGAGGCATCCACCACAACCAACATCTGCATCGTCATCGGATCGTGGTCGGTAATCGGCCTACTAATAGGCCTACTGCTTGAGCGTGCGTACGAAAGACGCATCAGCCAAAGCATCCCGATTGGAGAACCAACACGTTCTGATGCTTTTCGGGGCATCCTCTTGGTCATTGTCCTCGGCCCACTAATGTGGATTCGAATCACCTGGATCTGCTTCATACGGCCAGCACTAGATCTGGACGAGCAATAATCCAGCAAACAGCAGGGGGTAGTATCTGATTTACAAGTATTATCGCCCCGCGCACCCTTGGTGTCGCGGGGCCTTCTTTTTTACACCACCTTCAATCACCCAGCGTGCTCTATATCCATTTTATTTTTAAGCTGGATACCGTTTGCAACGATTATCTTTTCATACTCTTCTCTTTCAATAGTCTCCACCTCTACTAGGCGCAGAGCTATGATATCCAAAAGTTTTCTGTGTTTTGTAATAATATCCTCAGTTTTTTCGTAAGCTTCTTTCATTATCTTAGACACTTCAGCATCTATCATCGCGCTTACCTCTTGAGAATATTCTTTTTCTTCAATACCACGACCAAACATAGCTCTACCGCCAGAACCTTCCAAAGCTATAGGTCCTATCTTTTCAGACATTCCGTATTTTGTAACCATATCGCGCGCGAGAGCTGTAGACACTTGCAAATCATTTGATGAACCGGTAGTAAGGTCGCCAAAAATATTTTTTTCTACTACATATCCACCAAGAGAAACTGCAATGTCATCTAGAAATTCATTTTTTGATTGCATCTTTTTGTCATCGAGAGGAAGCTTCAAAGTGTAACCGGCTGCACGCCCACGAGAGATAATAGATATTTTGTGCACCGGATCAGCATACGGAAGCACTGAAGCTACGAGAGCATGTCCTGCTTCGTGATACGCAGTGATTTCTTTTTCTTTTTTTGAAAGAATGTGACTTCTTCTCTCAGGACCAAGCATTACTTTTTCAATAGAACGAATCAGATCGTACTGAGAAACTTGTGTGCGGTTTTCTCGTGCAGCTAGTATTGCGCCCTCATTCATTAGAGAGTACAAATCCGCACCAGAAAATCCTGGGGTACGCTCTGCTATCACTCCCAAATTTACATCTTCTGCAAATGGTTTTGATTTTGAATGAATAGCCAAAATTTCTTCTCTGTCTTTTCTATCTGGAAAATCCAAAGTCACACGTCGATCAAATCTTCCCGGACGAAGTAGGGCTGGATCGAGCACATCTGGTCTGTTGGTCGCTGCCATCACTATCACCTTTTCATTTGGTTCAAAGCCATCCATCTCTACAAGTATTTGATTTAGTGTCTGCTCTCTTTCATCATTTCCCCCACCAGCACCCACTCCTCTCACACGACCCACAGCATCTATTTCATCTACGAAAATTATTGCTGGCGCATTTTGTTTTGCCACCTTAAATAGATCACGCACACGTGAAGCTCCGACACCCACAAACATTTCAACAAACTCTGAACCAGATATAGAAAAGAAAGAAACGCCTGCTTCACCCGCGACCGCTCGCGCAAGCAAAGTCTTTCCTGTACCAGGCGCACCCATTAGCAAAATACCTTTTGGAATTCTTGCGCCTATATCTAGAAACTTTTTTGGATTCCTCAAAAAGTCGACAATTTCTTTCAATTCTTCTTTTGCTTCTTTTACACCAGCAACATCTTTAAAAGTCACTCTTTGTTTTTTATCATCAGGAGAAATCATTCGCGCTTTTGACTGACCAAAAGTAAAAGCTTGCATTCCAGCGCCTTTGACCTGACGAGTCATGAACCAAATAAAAAATAGTATGAAAAGAATCGGTATCAATATCGGTGCCAGATTAACAACCCAATACCAGAAACCACTATCCCCCTTTATTTCTATTTTCACCTCAGCTAATTTTTCTGGCGTCACACCATAATTTTTTAAAGTATCAGAGAGTGCTGTTGAATCTTCTTTTTTAGAATCCTTTTTTTCTTGACTCTTATAAGTAATATCGAGTGAATCACCTTTTACTAAAATATCTGATACCAGACCAGCATTCACATCACGAGCAAGCTCACTTATAGATATAGTTGTACTCTTTGTCTCTGAACCTGAAATAAAAGAATACAAAGTCATGATTAAGAAAAAAATCAGAAAAGTACCAATAATGTTTATAAACATTCTGTTTTTCTCTGGCATGCCTTTTTGCGGCGAAGTTTTCTTTAAAATCACCTTCACGTTTTTCTTATTTTTTTGATTAAATAATTTCATAGGGTGATTATACAATAAAAACAGAAGGACCGCCTATTCTGGCGGTCCTATGATCGGTTCGATGTGCAAACCAATCACAATGAGATTGGCGTTCACACCAAGGTAAATCACCAAGACAATCCACGGGATCAATAGTCCAAGATTTGGACAAGATCCATCTAGCATGTTTGTATGGAACACGTGACCTCCTTTTTCTTCAAGTGATTATGCCAAACATCCCCCTTTTTTGCTATAGTTACTCCAATGACAACATTTGTCCAAAACAAAAAAGCCAATTTCAATTATGAAATTACAGAAAAACTCAATGCAGGTATTGAGCTTCTTGGTTTTGAAGTAAAATCACTACGCTCTTCTCAGGGCTCCCTAGAAGGTGCATATGTCACAGTACGTGGCGCAGAAGCTTTCCTAATAGGTATGCAGATTCCTCCATTTCAAAATTTTAATACACCAAAAGAATACGACCCGCTACGAAACCGCAAGCTTCTTTTAACAAAAAAAGAGATAACTCAACTCGGTGAAATAGAAAAAAAGAAGGGTTTGACAATAGTGCCAATTTCAGTGTATAGTATTGGGCGTAAGATCAAAGTCGAGCTTGGTATAGCTCGCGGAAAAAAGAGTTTTGATAAACGCGAGACTATCAAAAAGCGAGACTCTGATCGAGACATACGACGTGCGATAAAAGATCGTTGAAATGGGGATGATCGGCCTAGACAGGAGATCAAATCATATATGTGCAAAGTAGAGCTCTGGTGACTCTTTAATCCGCCAGAAATTCTAAGTGCAAAAAACTTAGTTACAAAAGCAAAAATCGTCTCTCCATATTTTGGACAGAAAGATTTTGCTTTCGCTTACGCTTTAGCCTAAGCGACGTCGGCTCTGACCGCTCCCGTAAAGCAGAGTTCGGTGTTATATACTCGGGATAGAATGTTGGGGCGTTTCGACTAACATTTAAAAATAATTGAGACTAGGCA
>CAYOFR010000008.1:0-10861 GCA_964403475.1 uncultured Candidatus Saccharibacteria bacterium
GGTGTATGAAAAAATAAAAGAAAGGGATCTGTCTGACGAAGAAAAGAAGGAAATCATGGCGCAGGTGGCTGTGGGTGCTATCAAGTATTCCATTTTACGCCAATCACCAGGCCGCGATATTATTTTTGATTTTGAAAAATCACTTTCATTTGAAGGTGACTCAGGTCCGTATCTGCAATACTCTCACGCTCGCGCATGTTCTATTTTACAAAAGGCAAAAGAAGCGGGGATAGTGCCTAGTTTAGAAAAAGCTGACGTTGCAGGTGAGCTAGAAAAAATGCTTGCAAAATTTGCCGACATTGCAGAGCGCGCAGAAAAAGATTTTGCTCCACAGCTTATCGTCACATATCTGACCGAGCTCGCGGGTGCTTTCAATAGTTACTATGCCAATAATCCTATAGTAGACAGCACAAACCCTTCGTCGCCATATCGTGTCGCTCTCACACAGTCATTTAAGACAGTCATGAAAAACGGTTTGTGGCTCCTCGGTATCGTAGCTCCGGAGAGGATGTAATCATTCTTGTTTAAGCTTTCTTTTTGTAAAAACGCTTAAAAATGCTAGTATTTTGCATATATGAATGAATCGAAAGACGTATCCAAAAAAAGCGAGACAGCTCTAAATGAAGAAAAAATACTGAAATTTTGGGCCGAAAATGACATTTTTCAAAAAACTCTAAAAAAGCCTGCTACCGAGGGCGACTTCGTCTTTTATGAAGGACCTCCGACCGCCAATGGCAAGCCTGGTATTCATCATATTATTGCTCGTGTTTTCAAAGACGTGATTCCTAGATACAAGACAATGCGTGGTTTTCACGTGGATAGAAAAGGTGGTTGGGACACTCACGGTCTGCCTGTAGAAATACAAGTAGAAAAACAGCTTGGCCTAAAATCAAAAAAAGAGGTAGAGGCGTATGGTGTAGAAAAATTTAATCAGGAGTGTAAAAAAAGTGTTTGGGAGTATGTTGATTTGTGGAATGATTTTACTAGCCGTATCGGGTACTGGGTAGATCAAGAAAATCCATATATTACATATGAGAAAACATACATGGAGTCTGTGTGGAATATTTTGAAAAATATTTCTGAAAAAAAGACTGGTGGTGTGCTTGGTATTGGTGGAAAGGAAATGATTTACAAGGATTACAAAGTCCTACCTTGGTGTCCGCGTTGCGGAACGGCTCTTTCATCTCATGAGCTCGCGCAAGGATATGAAGACGTAAAAGATTTGTCTGTGTATGTGAAGTTTAAAGTAGTCGGCCAAGAAAATACTTATTTACTCGCGTGGACGACAACACCTTGGACATTGCCGGGCAACGTAGCGCTTGCTGTGGGGGAGGATATTGATTATGTAAAAGTAGAAATATCATGGGTTGATTCTGATGGAGATAAAACAGAAAAAATTATTTGTTCACAAAGATTCTTTGATTTGAATGGAGAATATTTTAAGAAGAAGGATGCAAAAATTTGCCATGTTGTTTCCAATGGAAAAATTAGTGTTGATGAAGTTCTTGACCTCGAATACGAACCACTCTACCCATATCTTGCGGAAAAATTTGGCGACAAAAATCCTGAGGCTTTTGCGCGCGCATACAAAGTCTATTCGGCAGATTTTGTCACAACAGAAGATGGTACAGGCATAGTCCACACTGCTGTGATGTACGGACAAGAAGATTTTGATTTGGGTACAAAAGTAGGTCTACCAAAATTTCATCTTGTAAAAGAAGACGGACATTTTCTCGATGATATGAATTTTCTTTCTGGAAGATTTGTAAAAGAAAAAGATGAAAAAGGGGAGGACACACTTGCAATAGATATTATAAAAGATTTGGCGGGTCGAGGAATTCTTTTTAAAAAAGAAAAATACGCTCACACATATCCTCACTGCTGGCGATGCAAGACACCGCTCATATGTTACGCTCGAGACTCGTGGTATATCCGTATGTCTTCTTTGCGAGAGGAGCTTGTAAAAGAAAATGAAGATATAAATTGGCACCCAGAGCACATTCGTGAAGGACGTTTTGGTGAATGGCTTCGCGAAGTAAAAGACTGGGCTATTTCTCGCGAGAGATATTGGGGAACTCCTTTACCTATATGGGAAGACAAAGATGGAGATCGTATTTTTGTTGGTTCTGTATCGGAATTGAAATCATATATACCACAAAGAAATAAATTTACGCTTGTTCGCCATGGTGAATCAGAAGCAAATACAAAAGATTTAATAGATTGTGATTACAAAAACAATGACTCACTTACAGAAAACGGAAGAGAAGAAGCAAAAAACGCCGGCAAAGTTGTTGCAGAAAAGAAAATTGATTTGATTTTCACCTCTCCTTTCAACAGGGCAAAAGAAACTGCTCAGATAATAGCAAAAGAGATTGGGTTTGGTGGGGAGATTATCGAAGATGAAAGGCTGGGTGAGATTAGACTCGGTCATTGGAGTGGAAAATCTTGGGAGAGTTATATTTCTTTGTTTAAAAATACGCTAGAAAGATTTACAAAACATCCAGATCACTCTCTGCAAAATGTAGAAAATTGGGACGATTTGAGAGCTCGTGTTTCTGCTTTTATGTATGATATTGATTCAAAATATCAGGGCAAAAATATTCTCATCGTCGGACACGGAGGACCGCTAAATCTGATAGATCTAGCTTCTTTGGGTTATTCAAAAAAGGAAATGGCAAAACATTATCTCGATGATTCTTTTATGAATGCAGAAGCGCGAGATATTGATTGGAGGAATCTACCACACAATGAAAATTTTGAGATAGATTTACATAGACCTTTTATAGACAATGTCGTTTTGGTGGATAAAGATGGAAAAGAATACAAGCGTGTCAAAGAAGTGCTCGACGTGTGGTTTGACTCTGGTGCAATGCCTTTTGCTCAGATGCATTATCCTTTTGAAAAAGATACACAAGCTTTGGCATATCCAGCCGATTATATTTCCGAAGCGATAGATCAGACTCGTGGATGGTTTTACACCCTTCACGCTATTGGAATCTTGATGGGAATGGGGAAGGCTTACAAAAATGTAATATGTCTTACTCATATTTTAGATGCGCACGGCAAAAAGATGTCAAAATCTGTCGGCAACGTAGTCGATCCTTGGGAAATGATGGATAAATACGGTGTAGACGCTCTGCGTCTCTGGATGTTTACGGTAAATCAGCCGGGAGACTCAAAGAATTTTGATGAAAAGACAGTTGATGAAGTGGTAAAAAAAGTATTCAACTTGATCACAAACATCGTTTCTTTCTATGAAATGTATGCTGATGAAAATGTGGTCGCTAGTGCTCAAAGTCAAAACGTGTTGGACAAATGGATAATCACGAGAATGCATCGTGTTATTTCAGATGGTACAAACGCCCTTGATGGCTATGATGTGTTTTCTGCTGGACGAGCAATACGCGATTTTGTTTCTGATTTTTCTACTTGGTATATCAGACGTTCACGCGATCGATTTAAGTCAGATGATTTACTCGACAAAGCAAACGCTCTATCTACCACAAAATATGTTTTGCTAGAGCTCGCAAAGTACATGGCGCCATTTACTCCTTTTTACGCAGAAACTTTGTATCAAAAAGTAGGTGGAAAACTAGAAAGTGTGCATCTGGAGGATTGGACAGAGGGGGAGATAAAGTCGGTAGGAGATGTTGTGGTCCTAGAAGATATGCAGGAAGTGAGAAATATAGTAAGTGTTGGACTAGAGCTACGATCAAAGGCAAATATAAAAGTGCGCCAACCTATTTCAAAAATTACAATAAAATCAAATAGAGTTCAGGGTAGAGAAGATTTGGTAGATCTAATGAAAGATGAATTAAACGTAAAAGAAGTCGTCTTTGATGGCGCTCTGGCTACTGATGCAGAAATAGACACAAATATTTCAGAAGAGCTACGCTTGGAGGGACAAATGAGAGAGTTTGTGAGAGCTGTGCAAGATTTAAGAAAAAATAAAAACCTTACAGTTGGTGATAACGCAAGACTTTTTGTCTCAACAAATGAAAAAGGCAAAAAGTTAATAGAAGATTTTTCTTCAGAGATAAAGAGGATTACTCTTATAGGTGAGATTGTTTACAAAGATTTTTCTGGAGAAAAAATACAGGTAGAAGATCTAGAGTTTGTTCTTGAGATAGAAAAAATCTAGCTATAAAATGGCGCATCATATATATACGACAGAGGGTTTTGTGTTAGATAGACTTCCTTTTGGCGAAGGCAATTCTTTCATTTACTTATTTACTCGTGACCTTGGTCTTGTGGGTGCGAGCGCAAGGAGTGTTAGAGATATAAAATCAAAACTCAGATACGGTCTACAAAATTTTTGTCATTCTAAAATATCTTTGGTCCGTGGAAGGTATGAATGGAAAGTTACTAGTGCTTTGCCAAATAAAAATTTGTACCATCTTTTTTTGAATGATCATCAGAAATTCATGGTATGCGCGCATGCTTTTTTGCTTATAAAAAAGCTTGTCACTGGCGAAGAGAGAAACGAGAAACTCTTCGACATCGTCTCTGAAGGAATAAAATTTCTAGAAGAAAACAATCTTGATTCAAAACAAATATCAAACCTTGAGTGCATAATGATGCTTAGGATAGTTTCAAATCTCGGCTACTTAACTTCAGACAAAGACCTAGAGTACTTTGTGGAAAATAATGAATGGAACGCAGACCTTTTGTCTCTCATCGAGAAGCACAAGACTAAGGCGGTAAAGGAAATAAACTTATCTATAAAAGAAAGTCAGCTGTGATATAATTTATCGCGTATGCCTTTAAATAATAGTGAAAGTAAAATAGATCGAAGGGAAAGGGATCTATACTCACGAAATGTTCCCCAAGAAAAAGAGCCGATTCGAGGCGATTTTACAAAGCCAAAATACGAAATCTCTGACAATTGGCAGTCTCAGGATTCTTTTTCTGAGGCTGTTAATGAAGAATTTGCTGAAACTGAAAATAAAAGTAAGTTTTTTAAGACTTTCTTTTTTGGCTCAGTTGGTTTTTTTGTTTTGGCAATACTTACTTTTGTATATATGTCATACGGCGGTTTCAATACGGTTTCTTCAAAAAACGTAGACATATCTATAAAAGGTCCAGTTTCTATTGGTGGAGGGGAAGAGCTTGTTTTGGATATTGTTATAACAAACAACAATAACGTACCTTTAAACGGCGCGGATTTACTAGTGGAATATCCTGACGGTACTAGAGAGACCACTGATTTATCAAAAGAACTTTTGAGACAAAAAGAAAATGTTGGAGGTATTTTATCTGGTCAAAGTGTGACAAAGACTGTGAAAGCCGTCTTGTTTGGAGAAAAGAATACTTCAAAGACAATAAAAGTTAGCGTTGAATATCAAGCTCAAGGCTCAAACGCAACTTTTACAAAAGAAAAAGATTATCCGATTACTATACAATCATCGCCCGTGCTTTTTTCAGTTGATTATGCAAAAGAAGTAAATAGTAATCAAAAAACAGATCTCACTATCACCGTCACTTCCAATTCAAACACAATGATAGAAAATATGTTGGTCCGTGCTGAATATCCTTTCGGTTTTTCTCTTGATAGTGCAACACCTCAGCCATCTTTTGATAATAATGTATGGAGTATAGGAGATTTGAAACCAAAAGAAAAAAGGGTTATAAAGATTTCTGGAAAAATTGAAGGTCAAAACGACGAGGAAAAGACCTTTAGATTTAGTGCTGGTACAGCAGAGCCAAATGATGAGAAGGTGATAGGAATAGATTTTATCTCTTCTGCTGAGACGGTCGTGATAAGAAGGCCATTTTTTGACATTAAGCTTTCTCTAGACAGCGATGAGAGCAAGGAACATATAGCAGAAATAGGCCAATCGATAGGTGGAAACTTGTCTTGGATAAACAATCTACCGGTCGCTGTAAATGATGCTGTGATAGAAGTGACTCTTGGTGGCAATGCTCTAGATAGAAATAAAGTAACATCTGATCAAAGCGGTTTTTATCAATCTTCTTTAAATAAAATAGTTTGGAACAAAAATACCACTAACTCTCTTTCGGAAATTGATCCAGGTGAAAATGGTAATTTTAATTTCAATTTTTCTACGTTACCAGCTACTGCACAAAACTTGGCGATATTGCGAAATCCAGAAGTTAATTTAAATGTAAATATAAAAGGGGTGCGTTTTTCTGATACTGAGCCACCACAAAATATCGAGTATTCTTTTTCGAGGAAAGTAAAAGTTGCTACGGGACCAACATTTAACTCAAGAATGGTTTATTCTACTGGACCATTTGAAAATAGAGGATCTATACCTCCAAAAGCTGAAAAAGAGACCACATATACTGTTATTTGGACTCTAGGAAACTCATTTAATGACATTACTAATGCTTCTGTGTCAGCGTCTCTTCCTACTTATGTAAAATGGGTTGATTTAAAGAGTCCTATTTCTGAAAAGATTTTATATAACCCAGCGACAAATAAAATTGTTTGGGAGCCTGGAGATATAAAAGCTGGGGTTGGTTTTTCTACTTCACCAAGAGAGGTCGCTTTTCAAGTTTCATTTTTACCAAGTCTCGGTCAGGTCGGTTTCTCGCCAAAAATAATAGAAGAGTCTACTTTTTCCGGACAAGATAGATTCACAAACAAAAGTTTCTCAATAACAAATCAGGCTCTTACTACTAGAATTACTACCGATCCAGCATTTGATTTTAATGATGATGTAGTTGTAAAGTAGTGTATAAATCAAAAAACAATGAAAAAACAGGAAAATGATGTAATGGAAAAGATAGTCTCTCTTTGTAAAAGAAGGGGATTTATATATCAGGGCTCAGAGATATACGGTGGCTTGGCTGGTACATGGGATTATGGTCCGCTTGGCGTGACTCTAAAAAATAATATAAAAAATCTTTGGTGGAAAAAGTTTGTAGATAATAGTACTGACATGTATGGAGTGGATGCTGCGCTTTTGATGAATCCAAAAGTATGGGAGGCGAGTGGTCATGTTGGTGGATTTGCAGATCCTCTGGTGGAGTGTAAAAAATGTAAGCGTCGTTTTCGCGCGGATCATCTCGAAAACAAAGAGAAATGTCCTGAATGTGAGGGCGAACTCGGTGAAGAAAAGCAGTTTAACATGATGTTCAAGACCAGTGTTGGCGCATCACAGGATGAGTCTTCTGTATCATATCTTCGTCCAGAGACTGCGCAGGGAATGTTTGTAAATTTCAAAAATGTTCTCGACTCTTTTCATCCTCGACTTCCTTTCGGTCTAGCACAAATAGGTAAGGCTTTTAGAAATGAAATTGCTCCGCGCGATTTCATTTTCCGCACACGTGAGTTTGAACAAATGGAAATAGAATATTTTGTGCGAGAAGCTGATTGGAAAAAAGAGTTTGAAAAATGGCGAGAAGAAATGATCTCTTGGATGAAGCTCATCGGTCTTTCAGAAAAAAACATTCACGAGCTTGAGGTGGAAGGTAATGATCTCGCGCACTATTCAAAACGCACGATTGATTTTGAATACGATTTTCCTTTTGGTCGCAAAGAACTTTACGGCCTTGCTTATCGCACAGATTTTGATTTGAAAAATCATTCTGAGGCAAGTGGCACAGATCTCTCATACTATGACGAAGAATCAAAAGAAAGATTTACTCCTCATGTCATAGAGCCGACTTTTGGTGTAGATAGGACAGTACTTGCTGTACTTTCTGAGGCATATACAGAAGATGAGCTTGGCGGTGAGGGTGAGACTCGTGTGTATCTCAAACTTCCAGCACATATTGCACCTATAAAAGTGGCAGTTTTTCCACTACTTAAAAACAAGCCGGCTCTAATAGAAAAAGCAAAAGAAGTCTTTGCACAGCTTAAGGCGACTTATGGCGCTGTGGTATTTGATGACAACGGAAATATTGGCAAGAGATATCGACGTCAGGATGAAATAGGTACTCCATACTGTGTGACTGTAGATTTTGACACACTTGAGGACGACACGGTGACCGTGCGTGATAGAGATACAGGAAAGCAGTCTCGCGTAAAAATATCTGAACTATCTGAAGCGATAAAAATCTAGTATTATATTGCTATGGGAAAAGAAAGAAATGATGTGACCTTACACATAGGCACAGGAACTATTATTAAAATAATTGTTGTTTCTGTTTTGTTTTTAGTTCTGTTTCTTCTACGTGATTTGGTTTTGGTCGTTTTGGCTGCTATCGTCGTAGCTTCTTCAATAGAACCAGTTACGAAATGGTTTATAGACAAAAGAATTCCTCGTCTGCCAGCGGTTGTTTTCGTCTATTTTTCTTTAGCTATCATGCTCATAGGCGGATTTTATTTTTTGATTTTACCTTTGCTCAATGATTCATCTGGCTTCCTTTCTTCTCTGCCTGACTATATAAACCAAGGATCTGCCTCAATACAGGGAAGTAGTTTTGTGCAATCAGAGCCGATTTTCCAACAAATCTCACAAGGACTTTCTCTGCAAGCTTTTTCTGAACAGGGGCACAAGATTCTCGCTAGTGTATCAAGTGGTTTTTGGAATATGGTGAGTGTTGTTTTTGGTGGAATATTGAGCTTTGTGTTGATTATAGTTCTTTCGTTTTATCTTTCTGTTCAAGAAGATGGAGTTGGTAAGTTTCTTAAAATAATAAGTTCACGTAAATATGAAAATTACATTGTTAATCTTTGGAAGAGAGCAGAGATAAAGATTGGTCTGTGGATGCAGGGACAGCTTTTATTGGTTGTTATCATAGGAGTCCTGGTCTATCTTGGCCTCGCTCTGTTCGGTGTAAGGCACGCATTGCTTTTGGCTGTACTTGCGGGTATTTTTGAGCTCATACCGCTTTTTGGACCTATTTTAGCTGCAATCCCAGCTATACTTATAGGCTTTGTAGATGGCGGTATATCCACGGGTCTTTTGGTAGCTGGTTTCTATCTCGTCATTCAGCAATTTGAAAATCAGCTAATATATCCACTTGTAGTGAAAAAGGTTGTTGGAGTTTCTCCAATAATTGTTATCATTGCCCTTGTTGCAGGCGCAGAGCTTGCTGGTTTTATTGGAATGATGCTCTCTGTTCCTTTGGCGGCTGTTATTATGGAATTTGTAAATGATTTAGAACAAGATAAGGCTTTGCAAGATAATAAATAAATACAGAATGAAAGATAAGAGTTTATACATTACGACGACTCTGCCGTACGTCAATTCAGATCCTCATGTTGGATTTGCCCTAGAGATAGTACATGCAGATATTATGGCTCGCTACAAAAAACTATGCGGTTTTGATGTATTTTTTAATACAGGAACAGATGAGCATGGTTCAAAAGTTCATGCAAAAGCTTTAGAGAATGGTAAAGATCCTCAGGAGTACGTAAACGAATACGCAGAAAAGTTTAAGGGATTAAAAAAAGTACTCGATCTTTCAGAGGATATAAATTTTATACGCACTACAGATGAATTTCACAAAAAATCGGCGCAGGCTTTTTGGAAGAAATGTGCTGACAATGGATACATTTACAAGAAAAATTACAAGATGAAATATTGTGTTGGTTGTGAGCTTGAAAAAACAGATTCTGAGCTTGTTGATGGAAAATGTCCGATACATCCCAATACCGAACTCCAGCTTATAGAAGAGGAAAACTATTTTTTCAAATTTAGTGATTTTCAGGAGAGACTTTTGAAACTATATGAAGACAGGCCGGATTTTGTGCTGTCGTCGTCTCGTTTTAATGAAATAAAATCTTTTGTGTCTCGTGGACTAGAAGATTTTAGTATTTCACGTCTCAAATCAAAGATGCCTTGGGGTGTGCCTGTGCCAGGGGATGATGAACAGGTGATGTATGTTTGGTTTGATGCTCTTGTAAACTATGTCTCTGCTATAGGTTGGCCAGATGATATGGAGAAATTTAATAAATATTGGCCGGTAGTGCAGTTTGCTGGAAAAGACAATCTTCGTCAGCAATCAGCAATGTGGCAAGCGATGCTTATGGCCGCCGACAATGAGCCATCAAAGGAAATAGTCATCCACGGTTTTATAAACAGTGGAGGACAAAAAATGTCTAAATCACTTGGAAATGTCATAAATCCTTACGATGTTGTATCTGAATACGGCACTGACGCTTTGAGATATTTTCTCGCTCGAGAAATGAATACGTTTGAGGACAGTGATTTTACAATGGAAAAATTTAAAGAGAGCTACAATGCCAATCTGGCAAATGGTATAGGTAACCTAACTAGTCGAATCATGAAGATGGCGGAGACTCATCTGTCTGAGGGGGTGAATGTTTGGGAGAAGAATTTTTCAAAAGACTTTGTTGGTGCTTTGGAAAATTTCGAAATACAAAAATCAGCTCAAATAGCTTGGAAAGAAATCAGTGATTTGGATTCTTTTATACAAACTACCGAACCTTTTAAACTTGTTAAGACTGATAAAGAGAAGGCGCTTGAAATAATCAAGCAAATGGTTGAAAGGCTTTATTATATAGCTTGTATGCTTGAGATCTTTATCCCTAATACCGCGCAAAAAATAAAAGATGCAATAAAAGCAAATGCAATGCCTAGCTCACCACTTTTTGCTCGTAAAGACTAAAATACGTTCTACAAATTTATGCCAGAATTTATAGACATACACTGCCATACAAATTTTCCTGAATATGATGCTGATCGCGACGAGACAGTGGCTCGCGCTCTCACTAAAAATATTTGGATGATAAACGTGGGTACGGATAAAGAATCTTCTTCTTCGGCAGTGGAGCTGAGTAGTAAATATGGTGAAGGTGTATATGCTGTTGTTGGGCAACATCCTACAAATACCGAAGAATCTTTTGATTATGATTTTTATAAAAATCTAGCTCAAAATCCAGGTGTGGTGGCGATAGGAGAGTGTGGTCTTGATTATTTCCGTG
>CAYOFR010000009.1:0-12843 GCA_964403475.1 uncultured Candidatus Saccharibacteria bacterium
AGCTACACGTGATTCTTCTAATGAGTCGATAGAGCCGAGCACGCCTTTTACCTGTCGAGCAATACAGTCAATCATGAGCATCGCCGGCAGCTCTCCACCCGTGAGCACAAACGGTCCGACAGAAACATCTTCCATTTTAAACATCTTTTTCACTCGGGCATCGATACCTTCATAACGACCAGAGACTATTATGATGTCTTTGTATTTTTTTGCTGTCGTTTTTGCATATTCATTTGTAAATTGCTTTCCGCTTGGAGAAAGGAAAATTATTTTTGCCGGTTTTTTGCCTTTCGCTTTAGCTATAGCTTTTGCAACGGGCAAAGCTTGTATCACCATACCAGGGCCACCGCCGTACGGCTTTTGATCCACACGTTTCCATTTGTCGTCACTAAAGTCGCGAGGATTGTAAAATTTAATGCGAATTTTTTTGTCTTCTATTGCACGCTTAATAATAGACTCGCCTAGATACGAGCTGAAAGCGTCTGGGAATAACGTGATGATGTGAAAATTCATGCGGTGATTAAACCACAAAATTCAAGAAAAAACAAGTATAAAAACAAAAAGAGTGTCTCGAAAAGCACGCGTCAATCCCTGCTGGGATTGCTGCTCCGCTCGGCGCCGTCGCGCCTGCGCGAGTCTTTTCTCAACACCCTTTTTGTTTTTATCTACTTTTACTTAAATCTTCAAATCCTCCATTGCTTCATCCACAGTCTTTGAAGCCTTCATCTCTGTCCTCATTCCCCCTTCTGGCTCATTGATCTTTAGATTTACTCTAGCGTTATTTTTCATTCCCACTACTCGCAATAGTGTGCGGATAGCCTTTGCTGTGTTTCCTTCTCGTCCGATTATCTTTCCCATATCTGCAGGATTTACATCTAGATTCATTAAAACACCCATTTCATCTACTGTTCTCTTGATTTTCACATCGTTTGGATTGTCTACCAAAGCCTTTACTACATATTCTAAAAACTGTGCGTCTTGTTCTTGCATAAAATTTTCTAAAGGTACTAACTAATAAGAATTCTTGCGTGCAGTGTGCGACTTTTATACTGCTAGTATAATTTTATAATACGCAAATATAGAGTCAACGGATAAGTTACAACAAAATAAAACAGCTCCTTCACTAGAGACTGTTTTTATTTTTTTATTTAAGCTAGTGTAGATTCTGGTGCTGGAGTTTCTGCTGGCGCTTCAGGAGCAGGTGCTACTTCTGCTACAGGTGCTTCAGCTGGAGCCGCTGGTGCTACCGGAGCCGCAGGGGTTTCGCCTCCCTCTTTTGCAATAGGTTTCTTTTTTGGAAGAACGTTTATTTTCTTTCCTTCAATAACCTTTTTTGAAACAAGAAGATTGTGAACTGTACCAGAAAGCTGTGCGCCCTTAGAAATCCAGTGCTTGATGCGGTCATTTTTGAACTCAGACTTCTCACCTCGACGAGAATCATATGCACCCAAAGTCTCTAGAGTCTTTCCACTCTTTGGACTATTTTTTGAGTCAGACAAAACGAGCCGAAAAGTCGGTTCGTGCTTTCTTCCTACTCTCTGTAATCTGATTTTTAACATGGCGGTTATCTTAACAGAAAGGCTGTATTTGGTCAAACCCAATATTTCCGTTTTATGCCCAATCTGCTATAGTTCTATAAATGAATAACAAAGTTTCCGGACACATAAAGATCACTTCAAAAGCCATAGGATACCTGCCGGTAGAAGGACTAGAAGAGGACATCGAGATACAAACACATCTCTTAAAAACAGCCCTAAACGACGACGAAGTAGAAGTCGAGCTTCTTCCCCCTGTAAAAGGTGTGCGTCAACAAGGCCAAGTAGTAAAAATAATAAAGCGCAACAAAATGTCCTTTGTCGGAGTAGCTGATAAAGACGAAAAAGGGCTATATCTAATAGCCGACGATAAAAGATTGTACAAAGACATTCTCATTGATCCAGCAAAAACAAACGGCGCACAGCATGGAGACAAAATATTTGTACGCATCACAGAATGGAAAGATGTAAAAAGTAGCCCCGTCGGCGAAGTGCTTCGCGTACTTGGAAAAAAGGGTGTACATGATGTAGAGATGCAATCTATCGTCTTGGAAAAAGGTTTTGATACTGATTTTCCACCAGAAGTAGAAGAAGAAGCAAAAAGAGCATCAGAAATTGCCCGCGCAAACTTTGCAGAAGAAGTAAAAAAGAGAAAAGATTTTCGTGACACAGTGACTTTCACCATTGATCCTGTAGATGCAAAAGATTTTGATGATGCAATTTCTTTTAAAGAATTACCAAACGGTGATTATGAAATAGGAGTGCATATAGCTGACGTATCTCACTTTGTCACCGAAGGAAGTGTTTTAGACAAAGAAGCTCGCAAAAGAGGTTTTTCAGTATATTTGGTAGACAGAACAATACCGATGCTCCCAGAAATTCTCTCAAACGATATGTGTAGTCTAAATCCTCGCGAAGATAAATTTGCTTTCTCTTCTGTCTTTGTAATGACAAAAGACGCAAAAATAAAAGAAAGATGGTTTGGAAAAACAATAATAAACTCCAATAAAAGATTTACATATGAAAATGCTCAGGAAACCATAAACAGTGGTGGAAGTATGGAGTGGTGGAAAGAGTTGGACACGCTCAACAAGATTGCAAAAATAATGCAAGAAGAGCGAAAACAAAATGGAGCGATTGATTTTGAAACAGAAGAAGTGCGATTTGAGCTAGATGAAAAAGGTGTTCCGATACGCGTATACAAAAAGGCGCGCCTCGATACGCACAAGCTCGTAGAAGAGTATATGCTCCTTGCAAACCGCGAAGTGGCGCAGGTTGTTTTTGAGGTAAATGAAAAAAGTAAAAAAGGTGAAGCTTTTGTTTACCGAATTCACCCAGAACCAAACTCAGAAAAAATCGCTAATCTAGCAATCTTTTTAAAGGCACTTGGTTTTGATCTTAAACAAAAAGACGGAAATGTCTCAGCAAAAGATATAAGCGCTATGCTAAAAAAAGTAGAAGGTTCATCATCTGAATCCCTAATAAAAACAGCAACCCTACGATCAATGGCAAAAGCTATTTATTCTACTCGCAACATTGGTCACTTTGGTCTAGGTTTTGAATACTATACACACTTCACTTCCCCTATTCGTAGATATCCAGATCTAATAGTACACAGATTGCTTCAGAGACAACTAACAAAAGGAAAAGTTGAGCAAAACGAATTTGAGAAATATGAAAAAATTTCTATGGAAGCATCAGAGCAAGAAATTTCTGCTGCAGAAGCAGAGAGAGCTTCTATAAAATACAAACAAGTAGAGTACATGAGCAGTCGAATCGGCCAAGAGTTTGAGGGTACTATTTCTGGAATTAGTGAATGGGGCATTTATATTGAAGAGATAGAAACAAAATGTGAAGGAATGGCAAAGATTCGTGACATGAAAGACGATACATACGAACTCGACGAAAAAAATTACTCACTAATAGGGACAAAAACTGGTAAAAAATATTCTCTCGGAGATAAGGTGAAATTTAAGGTAACAAATGCAGACTTGGATAGGAAAACGCTGGATTTTGTGTTGGTGTAATATAAAAAATCAAAAAAGTCTCTGAACGAGTTGGGCCACGCGCTTTAGTGAAGAGACCTTCTTGATTTTTTATTTTGCCACCGCTACAGCCTCTTCAAACTCAATAGAAAGTAACTTTGACACACCTCCAGATGTCATTGTCACTCCATACAATATTCCTGCTCGAGACATAGTCTCACGATTGTGTGTAATTAAAATAAGTTGAGAATACTTTGAAAGATTTTCTATCATATCTCCATACTTTTTTGAATTTGCTTCATCCAAAGCGGCATCTGTTTCATCCAAAATAATAAATGGAGGAGGATTTACCTGAGAAACAGCAAAAAGTAGAGCAATAGATGTAAGTGCTCTCTCGCCTCCAGAAAGCATCACGAGGCCTTTTATTTTTTTGCGAGGTAGACTCACGCTTATATCCAAACCTTCCTCTCCATCCTCTTCTTCTGGTATTTGATTTTCATCCATCTCCAATACACTAGAAATATCAGCGTCATTTTCTGCGCGCTTTTTCTTTTTTTCTTTCACCACAACAAGCTCTGCGTTACCACCACCAAACATCAAAGAGAAAAATTCCTGAAATTGCACGTTTATTTTTTCTACTCCATTTTTGAACTCTGTTGTAAGTTTTTCGTCGAGTTCTACAATAAGCGCCTTCAGTGAAATCGCAGATTTTTGCAAATCCTCCAACTCTCTTTCCAAAAAAGTATCACGCTCACTTACCTCTCTATACTCCTTCATTATTTCATCGCTCGACCCACCGCCAGCGTCTTCTATGCGAATCTTTATTTTTTCAATAGCGCGACGTCGATCCTCTTGAACACTCCTTGGCTCATCTTTTCCGTACATATCTATAGAAACAGGTGGAAGTGTAAAAGAAGAAAAGTCGAGTACAGCTCTACCTATCAAAACACCAGCCTCACCGAGCTCTCTTTTAAAATCATCCTCTTCTATTCGCAATTTTTCCAGAGAACCCTTAATAATGTTCATTTTTGAAATGATCTCATTTTGCTTATTCATCAAAGCAAACATTTGCCTTTCAGCCTCTCTGTTTGTGTCTTTTTCTTTTTCTATTTCTGCACGAAGTAAACTGTATTTATCCTGCAGATCCTTTTCTTCTTTTTCAAAATCAGAAGCCTGTTTTTCTAAATCTTTTTTCTGTGCACGAAGTGAAGCAATGTGCTCCTCTGATTCTTTTACGAGAGAATCATTTACTTGTGTCCTGTTTTTTGAAATAAAACTAACAACTATTTCTTTTATGTTTTGGAAAAGTCTCTTTATTTGATTCAAGTCATTTAGGGTTTCTGCGCTTTCAACATTTTTTACGACTTCATTAGCAAAACCCTCTACGTCTTTCAAGCTAACCATTTTACCCTCTTCAGAATGAGCGATCTCTTTTTGCTTTTTGATTATTCTTTCCTCTGAAGATATCTCTCCTTCTATTCTGCCCAAGTCTCTAAACAAAGCGTCTTTTGCATTTCTGACTTTTCTGATGTTTTCCTCAATACCAATAACCTCCAAACTTTTTTTATCCTTTCCAGTAGAGTCTTCGAGGGTTTTTTTCGCGCGCGCCAAATCTGCCTCGAGCGCTTCGAGCTCGCTCTGTAGCGGCGCGCGCTCTTTTTCATTTTTCTCTTTCGCCCTTTTTATATAATCGTCTTCTCTTTTAAAATATTCCAGGTAAAGAGTCTTTAGCTCCTCTTTCATCTGCATAGTCTTTTCAACCTTCTCTACCTGCTTTTTCAAAAATCTCAAATGCGGAGCGACCTCTTTTCTCAAAGATTCTACAGATTTAATATTTTCTTCTGTCTTCTCTAATTTTCTCTCACTTTCTTGTCTTTTGTATTGATATATCTTTAATCCGAGAGCATCTTCTATCATTGAGCGCCTCTCTCGCAAATTTGCATTCAAAATTTTATCCGCCTCACCCTGAGAAATAATATGATGCCCAGATGAGCCAATGTGCGCACCAGCAAGAAGCTCAATAATATCTTTGAGTCTCACCTGACTACCGTTTATAAAATATTCGTTTACACCATCACGATGAACGACACGCTCTATGGAAACCTCATCAAAATCAATATTCAAAAATCTACGAGCATTATCAAAAACAACTTTTACAGAAGCGCGATTTGATCGACCAACCTCTGTGCTTCCATCAAAAATCAAATCTTCGCCCTTTTTTCCACGCAAAGATTTTATAGATTGTTCACCAAGAACAAATCTGAAAGCTTCGGCAATATTTGATTTACCAGAACCGTTGGGTCCAACAATAGCAGAAATAGGTGTAGTAAATTCCAAATTGCTCTTTTTAGCAAAAGATTTAAAACCTGAAATTTCCAGACCTTTTAGATACATGTGTTTCTAAGATTAGCATTATTTGAATGCGTATAAAATACTTGACTAAATCACTATTTCATTATATTTTTTAAAAAGAAACCGTTCTCAAAGAAAGGAGGACTAAATTGCTAGAGGAATACGAAATCCGGATACTGCTCGCAATCGGCATCTTCGCAATGATTTGCGCCTTCTTCTACTTTGGCAGAGTCAGACCCATGCCTCAGTATGAGAAGACGACAATCGACTTTGATTGGTCTTGTCTACCGACAAGAGCCCTTCTCAGAGACAAGAATGGCAATGAGTACCTTTTCATCAGAAGTTGCATGGTGAGTGAAAAATCAATCTACGTAAGGCGCCTTTACAACGAGCCAAGATACGTTGGGATTGAGGAGAAGATCACCCTACACGCAATGTTCGAAATGGGACTCAAGCCAGTAATCAAGCCTCGCGAAGCCAAAAGCTAGCGAGGTTTTTCATTTACAAAAATTTACCAACCTCTTTTTTCTAAAGCTTTTCGAGCAGCTTCTTGTTCGGCATCTTGTTTAGAATCCCCCTCTCCAGAAGCAACGAGTTCTTTCCCAAGATAAACACCAACCATAAATCTTTTATCATGATCTGGTCCAGTCTCTTTTATTGTTTTATAAGCAGGTGTAACACTTTCCATTTCTTGAGCTTTTTCTTGAAACAAACTTTTTGAATCAATCCAAGAACCTTTTGAAATAATGTCTTCTATAAGTGGAGAGATGTGTCGATATATAAAATCTTTTGCTGATTCATATCCCTGATCTAAATAAATGGCACCGATGATAGCTTCAAGTGTGTTGGCTAAAATATATTGTCTTGCTCGGCCAGTATCTTTTGTCTCACCTTTTGATAAAAGCAAAAAATTATTTACTTCAAGTGTAGTAGCTACTTCTGCACAAGTAGTAGCGTTTACTAGAGCGGAACGGTAGCTGGTCATTTGTCCTTCATTTTTATCAGGATATTGCTTGTATAAATAATCAGTAATCACAAGCTCCAACACTGCATCACCAAGAAACTCAAGCCTTTCGTTGTGATCAAGACCAGATTCTTTATTTTCATTTATATAGGAACGATGAACAAAAGCCTGTTTTAAAAGGTTTTTATCATTAAATTTAATTCCCGCTTTTTCTTCAAATTTTGAGAAATCTATACTCATGTTTATACCAGCGCATTTACCGCCTTGGTTACAATCGGCAGAATATCATTATAAAAATTAAGGTCAAGGATTTGAGAAAGTTTAAACCAGCGCACATCATCGAGTCCACCGCTTTCTTTCAACTTGATATCTTCGTATTTAGATTCAGCTAAATAATATTTTACCTCCTTTTTTATCTTTCCTTTTTCTGGATCAAAAGCTATATATCCGTTACTTCCTAACTCATTTAATATTTTAATATCCAATCCGAGCTCTTCTTTGATAACTCGCTTGATTCCGGGCTCGTATTCTTCTGATTCTTCTAGATGACCCTTTGATAAAGTCCAGTGACCAAAAACATCATGCACAAGAGCCAAATAAACATCATCTCCATCTCTTGAATACACCACAGCACCGCCGAGTTTTTCTATTGGTGCCTGATCATCTGGAATATCTGGATGCCTCTTTCTTTTAGATGTTTCTTCTTTTCCTGGCTCACCCATTTCTTTGTAGACAGCACCAAGTACACCGTTTACAAATTTACCACTAGTCTCGCCACCAAAAGTCTTTGCCAATTCTATAGCCTCATTTATAGCTACTTTTGGTGGAACCTCTTTTCTATCAGAAAACAAAAGCTCATGTAGACCAATACGCAAAATATTTCTATCTATAATAGAAATTTTGTCTATAGGCCAATCTGGTGCAGCTTTTTCTATAATCACATCTAGGTCTTTTCTTTTATCCAAAACTCCTTTCATTAGGTTTTCCATAAAAGAAAAATCGCCCATGCCAGGAGCGAATTCCTTGGCATTACGAGAAAAGATTTCCATAGCTTCCTCATTGCTCTTTTTGTTGAAATCCCATTCAAAGAGCGATTGTGTGACTATTGATCTCGAGAGATGCCTATTTGCCATTATTTTTTATTTTTAAGAACTTTTTTCAAACCTTTCGCACGGCGCACTTATTATTTTCCTTTCGTCTTAGTCTTTTTTGTAGCTTTTGCCAACTTGTCTATTATAACTCTTCCCTTGTATGCACCACAATTGATACATGCTCGATGTCCCATAGTAGGAGTACCGCATTTTGAGCACTTTGAAAGAGACTTCATCTTTAGCGCGTGATGAGAGCGTCGATTGCCCGTATGAGATCTTGTGCTTCGCATTCTTACAACCATATAAAGACGATTATATACAATTATCAAAAAAAGGCAACCTTATTTAAGAAGCTACGACGATGTATTTTTGAAAGACCAATCTCTCGAATTTTTTTCATATGCTCCCTCGTTCCATAACCTTTATTTTTTTCAAAACCATATCCAGTGTATTTTTTTGAAAATTTTTTCATCTGATTATCTCGATTTACTTTGGCCAATATTGAAGCAAAAGATATGGCAGGCTCTTTTTCATCTCCTTTTATAATAGTCTTTTGATTTAAGTATTTTTGTGGCGCACGTAGACCACCATCGAGTAAAACAATACAATCTTTTGGATTAATTTTTAATTTATCTAAAGATTTCTTCATCGCAAGAGAAATAGAAGCGTTTATTCCAATTTTATCTATAACACTTGAAGATATTGAAGTAATAGAATATTTAAGATCTTTTGGTGTGTCCTTTTTTGCCCATTCTTCCCTTTTTTTCTCGGATAATTTTTTCGAATCTTTAATCCCCTTAAAAAAAGACCTTGGAAATGTATTTTTTATACAGACAACGCCGACTGTCACCGGCCCAGCTACAGGCCCCCTTCCTACCTCATCCACTCCGACAATATATCGATACTTATTCATCATTTTGTTATAATTCTAGCACAATAGATTATGAGCAAATTTATACACCTTCATACACATAGCCACTATAGTTTGCTCAATGCTCTACCCAAAATAGACGAGCTTGTAGAAGCAGCAAAAGAAGCCAGCATGGAAGCGCTTGCTCTGACAGACAACTGCAACCTTTACGGTGCAATTGAGTTTTATAAAGAGTGTAAAAAAGCAGGCATCAAGCCAATCATCGGTATAGATGCATATCTAGCTGTGCGTACTCGACACGACAAAGAAAGCGGAATAGACAATGCCAGATTTAGATTGGTTTTACTAGCCCAAAACAACGAAGGTTACAAAAATCTAATAAAATTAGTGACATCTGCATACCTCGAAGGTTTTTATTACAAACCTAGAGTAGACAAAGAAATTTTAGAAAAATATAAAGAAGGGATAATCTGTATTTCGCCGTCTTTTTCTGGAGACATTTCGGTTGCAATAAAAAATAAAAATAAAGAAAAAGCACAAGAGCTCATAGAGTGGTACAAAAAAATATATGGTGAAGAAAATTTTTTCATAGAAATAAGTCATCACCCAGAAATTCCACAACATCAAGAAAAAATGGACGAGCTCGTCTCTCTAGCTCGAGAAACAAATACACAAATAGTCGCAGCACATGATGTGTACTATTTAAATGAGAAAGACAGACTCGCGAGAAAGACACTGATGTCGATTCAAACCAACAGTGATTGGAATGACAGAGCATTAGAAGATGTAGAAGAAGATTTTTCTTTCATAGACGAAAAGAAGGCGATTAAATATTTTAAAAATCTTCCAGACGCATTAGAAAACACAAAAAAAATAGCTGACAGATGCAATATAGAGCTAGATCTAGGCAAATGGGTTTTTCCAAATTTTATAGTAGAAAGCGGATTATCTTATGATGAAGAATTGAAAAGAATCGCCTATGAAGGTTTTGAAATTCGCAAAATAGAAAAAACGCCGGAGGCGTTAGAGAGATTGGAATACGAATTAAAAGTTATAAAAGACAAGGGCTATGCGCCATACTTTTTGGTGGTGAGTGATTTGCTTCGTTTTGCACATCAAAATAAAATTCTTACAACAATCAGAGGATCTGTGGCTGGATCTCTCACCACCTACCTATCACGCATCACAAACGTAAATCCTCTTGAATACAAATTGCCTTTCGAGCGCTTCCTGAATCCTGAACGTCCATCTGCTCCCGATATCGACATGGATTATGCCGACAACAGACGTGACGAAATGATTGAATATGCAAAAGTAAAATACGGTGCAGATAAAGTAGCTCAAATCGGTACGTTCGGTACTATGGCGGCGCGTGGCTCTGTGCGAGATGTGACTCGCGCGCTCGGTTTGGGATATGGTCTGGGAGATAGAATAGCGAAACTAATACCTATTGGAGCGCAGGGTTTTCCAATGACAATAGATCGTGCCCTAAAAGAAGTTCCTGAACTTAAAAAAATGTATAAGGAGGAAAAAGAAGTAGCGCAGATCATAGACATGGCAAAAAAAATCGAAGGCGCTGCACGACACATCTCTGTGCATGCCGCTGGAGTAGTGATCTCCCCTATACCCCTCACAGAATTCGTCCCACTTCAATACGATACAAAAGGTGAAAATAAAATCATCACACAATACGACATGCATTCGGTAGAAGATGCTGGTCTATTAAAATTCGACTTCCTTGGAATAAAAAATCTTTCCATTCTTGCCGACGCGGTATCTATAGTAAAAAAAATAGACGGAGTAGATATTGATATTGAAAATATTCCACTTGATGACAAAAAGACATTTGAAATATTGGCTCGCGGTGAGACTACTGGTCTTTTTCAACTCAATGGTACAGGCATGACACGTTTTCTAAAAGAACTAAAACCATCTTCGGTTTTCGATATCAACGCGATGGTGGCGCTGTATCGTCCTGGACCACTAGAATCCATACCTCAATATATAGAGCGCAAACACAACCCAGAGCGTGTGACTTACCTCGATCCAAGAATGAAAGATATTTTAAATCAGTCATATGGAGTGATCACTTACCAAGATGACGTCATGCTAATCGCTATCAAACTCGCTGGATACTCTTGGTTAGAAGCAGACAAACTCCGTAAAGCGATGGGTAAAAAAATCCCAGCGGAAATGGAGGCGCAAAAAGGAAAACTTTTAGAAGGTTTGGTGAAAAATGGAATGAGTCAAGCAAAAGCAGACGAGCTATGGAAACTCATTGAACCTTTTGCGGCATACGGTTTCAACAAAGCTCATGCTGCGAGCTATGGAAAAGTTGCGTATCAGACTGCGTACATGAAAGCCAACTTTCCAGCTATTTACATGTCAGCTGTTCTCACGGCAGATTCTGGAGATGTAGAAAAAATCGCAGAAATTATTGCTGAGTGTAAAAGAATGAACATTCCAGTTCTTCCACCAGACATAAACGAAAGTTTTGAAGGATTCACAGTGGTCAGCAACAGAGGCGGAGTTGGAAAAGGCATCACAGAAGGTGGTGACAAAATTCGCTTTGGACTTACTACAATCAAAAACTTCGGTGAGGGTATCGCCACATCAATCATAGAAGAAAGAAAACGTGGAGGAAAATTTAAATCACTCGCCGATTTTCTCGACCGAATAAAAGATAAAAATCTAAATAAAAAATCTCTTGAAGCGCTCATAAAAGCCGGAGCGATGGATGAATTTGGTGAAAGAGGCGTAATGCTAAAAAATCTTGAAAACATTTTAACCTACAACAAAGAAAAAAATAAAAATGGCGACAACCAAGATTCGCTTTTTGGATTAATGAAAGACACATCAACAATTCCTTCATTAAAACTAGAGCCAGCAGAACCAGCAACGGCATCAGAAAAACTTGCTTGGGAAAAAGAACTCCTAGGCCTCTATATTTCTGGACATCCACTCGATAAGTTTTCCGAAAAATTATCTGGAAAAGATTCAAATATTAAAAAAATAATAGAAGAGGCAAAAGAAAGCATGCCTGTGGTTTTTGGTGGAATAGTAGAAGATGTCAGATCAATACAAACAAAAAAAGGTGACAACATGCTTTTTGTAAAGATTAGTGATATGTCTGGAAGTATCGAGTGTGTAGTATTCCCGCGTGTGTTTCAAGAATTTAAAGATTTTTTTGTTCCAGAAAAATGTATAGCTGTTAAAGGCAAAATTTCTATGCGCAACGGTGCGGTAAGTGTGATAGCGGATAAAGCTAAATCTTTGTAAAAAAGGAGGCCCGCTTTCAGGCCTCCCAATTGTTGTTAGTTCACAGCGTCATCAAAGACGCTTCTTCACCGCAAAAATGTAGAGCATTTTTGCGGTACACCATTTGTGCTTGGGATGAGAGGCGACACTGAATCTCAAGCAAGAACGCATTCCGTTCGTGGAGACAGTGTGACTCAGAACCACAGTAGCAAGACGGTCTGACTTCTGTATACCGACATCATGAGCGATGTCATGGCTACGCCAGGGTCTCCTGATGAATTCTTCTCGAACAGAAATCGGGGACATCGATACGTATACCGACTCACCCTCTTTTTGCTCAAGATAATTCGTACGCAGAGCCAAGACCGTTGCATACGGGACAGGCATAAGGCCAATCTTCTTTCCAAACCTCAGCACCTGAGCCCAAGAAACTGGATAGGTTTCAATTCCAAGTTGCTTGCCAGACACGATTACGAGTTCTACTGTTCCTGTCACCTCCTCCTGCCGAGCAATTCGAGCGATCTCTATGACCAGATAACTCTGGTCACGCGTATCAAGTAATCCATAACCAATCTCGACTCTCTTCACCTTCCCAGTGACAGGGTGCGGTGAATAAATCTTCTTGTCTGCCTCTAAGACAAGGTTGTAGATGTCAGGTACCACGCCATTCACATCGATCGTCTTCCAAACGCCCGGGGTCCGAGATTTTCCGAGTTTATTCATGCCCTAACTTTCTCCCAAAATGGGTTTAAAGGAACGATACCTATTAAAAGCTTATAATATTAAA
>CAYOFR010000010.1:0-2224 GCA_964403475.1 uncultured Candidatus Saccharibacteria bacterium
CTGAAAAGAAAATGGTAGATCTAAACGCTCACGATTTGGATGCCGCTTCAAACATTATTGCAGGAAGCGCACGGTCAATGGGAGTAGAGATTGTAGACTAAAATACAAAAACCGCCTTCGGGCGGTTTTTGTTTGGTATAATTTAAAAAATAAATATGGAAATCAATAAACCAAAAGTGGGTGTGGGTGTGATGATACTAAAAGATGGAAAGGTACTCATGACCCGTCGTAAGGGTTCTCATGGTGCGGGGGAGTATTCTTTTCCTGGAGGGCATTTGGAGTACATGGAATCTTTTGAAGAATGTGCTGTACGCGAGACCTTGGAAGAGTGCGGTCTAGAGATAAAAAATATAAAGTTTCTTTATCTTACAAACGTAAAAAAATACGCACCAAAGCATTATGTGCACATAGGTCTGGTTGCAGATTGGGCAAGTGGTGAACCAAAGACGATGGAACCAGAAAAAGCTGAGGATTGGGAGTGGTTTCCTCTAAATAAATTGCCGGAAGGGCCTATGTTTGAGTTTTGTAAGCTTGCATTTGATTCATACAAGAGTGGCCGTAAATATTACTCTTCTGAGGATGATAAATAAACTAAAAACTAAACCACAAAAATTCTATCAGCAATAGTTTTGCCTTTATTTTTGCACTTACGTATTATGTATACAACATGAATGAGAGAAGTAGCGTAAAAAAAATCGGTGCTCTGCCATATAAATCAATTTTAAAATTGGTTAAAAATGGTTCTATAAAAAATGTTGTACAAGAAAATATAAAGCCCGCTTCTCTCGATCTTTCTATCTCAGATGAAATTTATAAAGTAGAAGGAATATTCCAGCCAAAACCAAACGAAACTGTGCGTGATGTTTTGGCTCAGATAAAAAAGAGTCGTCACAACATAAAGAAACCTCTTGAGAGGGGAAGTATATATGTCATCAGATTAAATGAAACCCTGTCTTTACCAAAAGATATTTATGCTTTTTGTAATCCAAAGTCTACTAGCGGAAGAATAGATACTCACGTGCGTTTGATAGCAGATGGAATGCCTAGATATGATTCTCTTCAAGCTGGTTTTAGTGGAGAAATTTGGATTTCTATAATGCCACAGTCTTTTCCGATACAGGTGTATCAAGGAGTGTGTTTAAATCAGCTTAGATTTTTTAATGCTGACACTCGAATATCTGAAAAACAGCTTGTTGAAATAATGGATGAGCACAAACTTTTATGGAGTAGAAAAAATCAAAGTCCCTATGACTATTCTGATATAAAAATCCGTGACAATGACGGCTCACTAATACTTACAATAGATCTAGAAAGTGAGGTGCTTGGTTTTGAAAGTATTTCGTCTCATACGCCGGTAGATCTTTCAAAAATATCTTTTTATAATTCCAAGAAATTTTTTAAACCAGTTAAAAAAAGAAATGGCTATTTGTATTTAAAGAAAGATTCTTTTTATATTCTCTCGACATATGAGGCTGTGCGTGTGCCTCCTCAGCTAGCGTGTGAAATGTTGCCGATGGACGAGCGCAGTGGCGATTTTCGCTCACATTATGCTGGCTTTATTGACCCAGGGTGGGGATGGGGGAAAAAAGGAGAGGGAAAGGGTCGTCCGCTTACGCTCGAAGTGCGTCCTTTTGAGGATCTAGTAGTTCGTCAGGGACAGCCAATAGGTAAGATAAGATTTGAATATATGTCTGAGTTGCCAGAAAAAGCCTACGACAGTATTTCTTCCAACTATGTAGAACAGTCCGGCCCCAAATTAGCAAAGCATTTTAAATAGTTTTGTATACGCAAAATTATTTCTCAAAAGTTGTAAATGTGAGTCGGAAAGGAGTTTTTTCGTCTGCTTCGTGCACGGCCTCGTATGTTTTTTTCCAGTCGGAAAAATCTTGTAATGGAAAATATACATCACCAGTAAATTCGCCATCTATAAAAGTGAGGTGTATTTTATCTGCATGGGGAATAAATTCTCTGTAGATTGTTCGGCCGCCGATTATCATTACTTCTTCATTTTTTGCTAGCTCTAGAACTGGTTCGATGGAATCAAAAACTGTCACATCGTTTGTGTCCAATCCTGGCTTTAGCGGTCCTTTTGAGAGCACAATATTTTTTCTGCCCGGCAATGCTTTTCCTAGGGATTCAAAAGTCACAGCTCCCATCACTATGGTTTTTCCAAGAGTTTTTTCACGGAAAAAAGCCATATCAGCAGGAAGTTTTGGCCAGGGGA
>CAYOFR010000011.1:0-5125 GCA_964403475.1 uncultured Candidatus Saccharibacteria bacterium
ATCTTTCTTAAAATTACTTAAATAATAATTATTTTCTTAAACTATACAATAATAATACTACACAAAAAGACAAAGACAACCGTATTATAAACAGCAATAGCTACAACTGATAAGGGACATTATTCCCAAAAAGCCATAGCCGCCACCCAATACCCAGATCAGAAGCGATAAAATTTACGAGCCCCCATACAGATACCATTACAAATAGAGCAATAACGCCCCAAAACATAAGCCTTCTTCCCTCTTCCCTAGAATCTTCACTATCAGAATGATAAACATATTTAGCAAGGCCCCAAAAAAATAACAACAATACAAGCCCAGCAACTATTGGCACCAGACTATTTATAATGGAAAATATAGCCAGTATTAAACTCTTTGCATTTGAAATATATGCATTCACTATAATCGGTAAAAATATTAGGAATAAATATAAGAAATATTTCATATTTAAAAACGTGGCAAAAGAGGTACACGTAAAAATGGATCGCCAAAAAAAT
Source organism: uncultured Candidatus Saccharibacteria bacterium (assembly GCA_964403475.1). Taxonomy (GTDB): domain Bacteria; phylum Patescibacteriota; class Minisyncoccia; order Phycocordibacterales; family CALRHW01; genus SICJ01. The sequence continues at coordinate 498 of CAYOFR010000011.1, forward strand.
CTGCAGTAAAGAAAGAGACAATTCCCCAAATAGATACCATTACAAACAGGGCGATTATCCCCCAAAACATTACATTCTTTGCCTCTTCACGAGCTGATTCGCTACCAGCATTATAGACGAATTTAGCTAATCCCCAAAAGAAAGCAAGCAACGCCAATCCTGCCAAAAGAGGGATAACCAAGCTGAGCAAATCCAGAAAAATACAGATTACGTCTTTGAATGTTTGTGGTGTTGATGGACACATAATATTTAATTACATAGACCAGGAATGTTGGAAGTTATCTCACACAAAGTGCCTTTTATTGCAACAGCTATAGTCCAAGAACCAAGCAATATAGCCGTACCTATAACAGCAGAGAAAAGAGTGTGCTTTGCTTTTTCTAATTTATCTTCACTACCTCCAGCCGTAACAAAAAGATATCCAGCGTATATAATATAAAAAACCACAATCAAAGAACCTATAGGAAAGACTATTTTGTTCAAAACAAAATACACAAAACCATAAAGACTATTGGTGCTCTCTTGTTTACTAAAAGGATTTGGAAATTCTGCTATTTTACCACTCGATGTGTTTACAGATGTACCACCACCAGGAGTATCTACAACTATCTCAGCAGACACCACTAAAAAAGATGACATCAACAGGGTTAGAGTAAAGATTGTTGCAAATAAAAACCTCATAATTTTATTATATATTACTTTAATAAGAAATTAAAACCTGGATCTAGAAGAGATGTGGCAACATACACCAAAAGCCACGCCGTCAATATAAATATGAATCCCCACATGACTTTCCAAAAAATCTCTTTCGCTTTTTTAATCTTACCAGTATCACCAGAAGAAGTAAGATAGAGAAATCCAGCCCAAGCAAAAGAAAGCGCCGCTATAGGTATAGATAATAGGACTAAATATTTTATTATATTCTGACCCAAAGCGAGTAAATCAATAAAACCACACTCTTGTTTTTTTATTTCTTCAGCAGATGATCCGGCTGGAGCATTTCCACAAGGGATTAGTCCACTTCTTATTTTACCAGTACCCTCTTGTATCTCTTGCGCAAAAGAAACAAAAGGAGAAACAACTGACATCGCCAAAATAAAAACAAAAACGACTAGAGACAAAGATTTGGTTAAAGATTTCATTTTTTTATTTTATTTTTTTAAACAAAATATTAAGCTCAGAACTTGCACGATTTACAGAATCAGATACGTTTCTTCTATTTGCTGTAACAGATTCTATCATTTCCTTAAAAATTTTGTCGGTCTCTTTTTTATCAGGAGAAAGCCAAGCTCTTGATTGTATTGCACTTTCATAAAATATAGACATGTATTTGTCACTAGGCTTATTAGACAACATATCCTTACGTACTGGCGGGAGGTTTGTTAGACCCTCCAATTCAGAAAGAACAGACTCACTAACAAGTAACATTGCTGCCTGTATTGCAGCGCCAGGATTTTTAGATGACTTAGAAATAGCTAAGGCATTTATTTTACCGAAAGTCATTATTTCTTTTGCATCAATCGGCTGTGGCATTTTTGCTACATCAAAATTAAGATTAGGATTTTTGGCTCTTATTTCTTTCAATTCAGAAGCATAACCGAAATAAGTAGCCAAATCACCAGAAATAAAATAATTTTTTGAGATTGGCAAAGACCTATTCCATGAATAAAATGGTTTTATTGGATTTACAAACTCAGTATAAAAATTAAGAGCTGAGTTTGAGGGGACCACAGGAGCACCCATATTGTCAGACAACCTACTTTCGACAAAATTATCTTGTAAGTCTGATATCACACCGCCAGCTTGCATTACTAATAAACTAAATAAATCTGTAGCGTTTGAGATGTTGGAATACTCGCCTAAAGCCACGGCACTTTGTTTTACGTTTAACGCACCGTCTTTTGTTGTAAGTAATTGTGATAAATCATAAAAATCACTCCATTTTTTAGGTGGTAAAGGAATTCCGGCATTTGAAAAGATTGTTCTGTTCCAATACATGACCATAGGATCTATAGTAAAAGGCAAAGCAATAACACCTTTCGAAGAAAGATAAAGTTCACCCTCTTGTACAAAAACATCTTTAAAATCTCGTTCAGAAATAGTAGAAAAAGGAATAGTAAACACCTTATCTCTGTGTTTTAAGATTGAATCTTGTGGCAAAACAAAAATATCAGGACCAACACCAGAAGCAAGGGCCTCTATTAGATCCTGATCAAAATTTTTATCATCCTTTTGAACATACTGAAATTTTATTAATTTATTGTTTCTTAAAGATGGCCCGAACATTAATTCATTCCATGTGTTTTGAGGAAGAAATCCCCAAACGACCACATTGGCGGTTGTCTGACCACTACTGAATTTGCCTAGAGCAAATATTGCCACTCCGACAAAGATAAAAAGACCAAAAATACCCATAAAAATCAACTGAAATTTGCTCATCTCTTTCATATTATTGTTTTTTGAAAATTATCCCGTAATGATGCGCACCCGCATTAAACTCTTTTTCAACAACAAAGCTATCTCTAAACAAGTTTTTACATGAAGGTCCAGCAAAAATTGATGCTGGCTGAGGACCGAGACCCCCAAAAGAATCGCTCCAGTCTATTACAAAAAGTTTTCCGTTTGGTTTTAAAATACGATTAACTTCTTTTTTAAAACTCTCTTTATCTTGTAGTTGAAATAATATATTGCTCGCCACAACACCATCTACACAATTGTCACGAAGTTTTGTGCCGCCGATTTTTTCTATGTCTCCCCAAATAACCTCTATGTTTAAAAGGTGATTTTTATTTGCATCATTTTTAATTTTTGAAAGTAAATCTTTTTGTATGTCCACAGCATAAACTTTTCCTTTTTCACCCACAGCTATAGACAGAGGCTCACAATAAGCACCAGAACCAGCACCAAAATCAGCTATGGTCATGCCTTGTATTAATGAGAAAGCCTCAATATTTTTTTTAGGATCAGAAAACATTCGTAATCCTAATTATACTTATTACAAACAGATAAGAGAAGCGATTTTATCCCCTTCACGAAGTTTCATTATGCGCACACCTTGAGTTTGTCTTCCTAGACTAGGAATTTCTTTTATATCTACACGTATCACCTGGCTTTTTTGAGACATAGATACCACTTCCTCCTCCTCTTCGGTCACAACTTGTGAACAAATAATATCCCCTGTTTTTGGAGTCACTTTTGCTGTCTTGATACCTGAGCCACCACGTTTTTGTATTTTATAATCTTCAATAGAAGTCTTTTTGCCGTATCCGTTTGCACTGATAACAAGCAATTCAGCGTTCTTAGATTCTTTCTTTACCACCTGTGCAGTAATAACCTTATCTCCCTTTCCAAGCTTGATAGCACGCACGCCGGCAGCGCCACGTCCCATTTCACGGATATCTGACTCTTTAAAACGAATTGATTGTCCTTTTGCTGTAGCAATCACAACACTGTCACCCTTATTTACAAAAGATACTGAAATAAGCTTGTCACCGTCAGCCAGAGAAATTGCGATGAGACCACTGCGTCTAACATCATGGAAACTTTCTGCTTTTACTTTCTTAGCAACACCTTGCTCTGTCACCATAAGAAGAGAAAGTTCGGCGGCAGCCTTTACTTCTTTTGGCATTGCAAGCAAAGATGTGACTTTTTCTTCATCAGCAAGAGAAACATAATTTACAAGAGACTTACCTTTTGTAGCGCGGCGACCTTCTGGTAATTCATACATTTTTATTTGATAAGCTTTTCCACGATCAGAGAAAAAGAGCATGTCGCTATGTGTGCTTGCTGTGAGAAGTTTGGTTACAAAATCTTCTTCTTTTGTATCCAAATCGACAACACCGACGCCACCACGTTTTTGTTTTCTAAATTCATCAGGAGAAGTACGTTTTACATATCCACCAGCAGTAAGCACGAGCGCGTTTTCTTCGTCAGTAATCAAATCTTCAAGAGAAATAACCTGCGCTCCACCTTTTACAACCTTTGTACGTCTATCATCCCCATACTTTTCGGCAATCTCTTTGAGCTCTTTTTTGATAATATCAAGAATCATCTTTGGTTTTGCCAAAATTTCTTTTAGTTTTTCTATCAATTCCTGCACAGACTTCAATTCATCTTCGATTTTCTTTCTCTCCAATCCCGCAAGGCGCTGTAATCTCATTTCCAAAATAGCAGTTGCCTGAAGATCAGAAAACTTAAATTCTTTTCTCTAATCAGCGTGCGCTGTCTCTACATCTTTTGCTGCACGAATAATATTTATGATTTTATCTATATGATCAAGAGCTTTTTTAAGACCAAGTAAAATATGCTCACGCTCTTCTGCTTTTTTCAAATCAAAAGCGGTTCTGCGACGAACGACGTTTTGTCTATTTGATATAAATTCTGAAAGAAAACTTTTTAAAGAAAGAGTTTGTGGTACACCATCTACTAGAGCAACTAGATTAAAATGGAAAGATTCCTCGAGCTGAGTGTGTTTGTAAAGAGAATTCAATATTTGCTGAGGATGAGTTCCACCCTTTAGGTCTATAACAATGCGAATATCTTTTGTAGATTCATCGCGAATACCTTTTATTCCCTCTATTTTTTTATCACGAACAAGATCAGCTATACGCACAATAGGCTCTGACTTT
>CAYOFR010000012.1:0-14326 GCA_964403475.1 uncultured Candidatus Saccharibacteria bacterium
ATTATTATGACACACAAATAGACGGCAACTTCAACGTAGCATTAGCACATAGACAGCCTGGTTCTGCTTTTAAACCTTTTGCATACGCCACAGCTTTCATGAAAGGTTACACACCAGAAACAGCCCTTTTTGATGTAAGAACTCAATTTTCAACAACATGTGAAAAAGATAATGAATCCAGTCTAGATGGTTGTTACTCTCCCCAAAACTACGATGGAAAGTTTAGGGGGCCAATTTCAATGAGAGATGCCCTCGGACAGTCTATAAACATCCCAGCGATCAAGACGCTCTATCTAGCAGGAATAAAAGACGTACTACGATTAGCAAAGGACATGGGCATTACAAGTCTTAGTAATGCCGATCAATACGGTCTTACCCTTGTGCTTGGAGGTGGAGAGGTATCTTTATTAGATATGACCAGTGCTTATGGTGTTTTTGCTAATGGTGGTGTGAGATATCCTTATCAACCAATTCTTGAGATACAAAAAAAGGATGGTGCTGTTGTAGAAAAAATAGAAAATAACCCTATAAATGTTTTACCTGAAGATGTTGCTCTGCAAATATCTGACGTCTTATCTGATGATGCTGCCCGCGCTCCAATATTCGGAGTCCATTCACACCTCTACATTCCCAATCGACAGGTAGCTGTAAAAACAGGTACAACAAATGACTACAAGGACGCTTGGATAGTTGGCTATACACCAAGTCTCGTCATTGGTGCTTGGGTTGGAAACAACAACAATACACCTATGGACAAAAAAGTTGCTGGATACATTATTGCTCCATTTTGGAATACAGTAATGAAAAAAGCTTTGGAAAATTATCCAGCGGAAAACTTTAAACAACCATACGAACAAGATCTAACAGATCTTAAACCGATTTTCCGTGGTAAATGGCAGGGAGGAACAAGTTATGGAATAGATAAAATATCCGGAAAATTAGCTACAGAATATACGCCAGCAGAAACACGTGATGAAATAGTTGTTGGTGAGCCACACTCTATCTTGTACTGGGTAAACAAAGACGACCCTAGGGGTGCTGTGCCAGAAAATCCTGAAAACGATCCTCAATACGAAAGATGGGAATATTCTGTTCAAAAATGGCTTGATGACAATAATATTCAAAAAGTTGATGAATCAGATGTGCCAACTGATTTTGATGATGTACACGTACCATCAAAAATGCCTGAAATTTCTATAGAAAATCCAGAAAAAAATAAAATGTATGATAGTAATAAAAAAATAAATGTATCAATAGAATACACAAGCCGTTACCCCATAACAAAAGTTGAATACTATTTAAATGAAAACTTCGCTGGAAGTAGCACCGTAACACCATTTCAGTTTTCATTTGTTCCAAACGATTTAACTTACACAAACAACGGAGATAATATCCTCAAAGCTGTGATTTATGACAGTGTATTCAACAAAGCCGAGAATACAGTCGAATTTAAAATAAAAAAGCAGCCTTAGCGAATATCAAAGATTCTAGAGCCAACCTGTTTATTGATCTCGTCCAACAATTCCCTCTTTTTTAAAAAAAGTGTGTTTTTAAACAAAGGAGAAGCTGAAATATATAAAATATCATTCTGTATTTTTATTTTTTCTGGATCAATATCTACGCCGAAAATTTTTTTAATAGATTCTATAGATATTTGTTTTCTTGCTCCCTGTGAAGAAAGTAGCTTCTTAAATCTTTGTAAAAAAGATGAAATGTTCTCCATTTTTTAATTAAAACTAACGATTCATTGGCATCACAAGATAAAGAAAAGATTTATCAGAAACACCACCAATCACCACCGGTTTGTTTGCTCCACCAAAACCAAGTGAGACACTATCAGAATCAATTGACTGTAAACAATCTACAATATATTTGTAGTTAAAATTAATATCTATATCTTCCCCATTCAAAACAGCATCTATATTGTTTGTGTTTTCTCCTATATCAGAATTTTTTGTCTGTAATTCAAAAACCTTCTTTGATGGAATAGCTTTTATATTTATTTGATTTAATTTATTTGAAAAAATATTAGCTATCTTTAAAGAATTTACAAAATCCTGTTTCAACATAACAACTTCTGTTGTATTTGTTTTTGGAATTATTTGTTTATAATCAGGGAAAACACCATCTATAACTCTTGATGTTAAATAAACACCATCAAAACTAAAAGATATTTGATTTTTTTCCATATTAACCTTCACTAGATCACTACCAGTTTCCAGTACACGTATTATTTCTGAAATATTTTTAAAAGGTATTAGTAAACTACCAAAATCTTTTATATTCTTAACCCTAACTTTTTTCTCAGCTAATCTAAAAGAATCTGTAGCAACAAAAATTAAATTATCATCTTCATCATTATAAACATATACACTAGAAAGCTCTGATTTTATACTAGAAACAGCAGAGCTATACCAAACAGACTTTAAACCATTTACAAAGTCTTTTGGGTTAATTTCAAACGATTTAACACCATCAACAGTTGGTATTGTCGGAAAATCATCTACAGGGTGTGTTTTTATATGTGTAGAGTTTTTTTGTGTTGAAACTAGTAGATTATTATCTTCTTTACTCAAAATAACACTCTTATCTCCTCCAATACTAGAAAGAAAAACACCTAATATACCAGCTGGAATAGCAACACTACCCTCTTCAACAACCTTTACAGGCATAGTTATTTCTATACCAAGATCTAGGTTTGTAGATCTTATAATAAGGCTGTTTTTTGTTGCTTCTAAAAGAATACAATTTATAACTGAAAGAGAATGATTCTTACCAGATATTTTTTCAGCTTGTAGTATATTCTTACTTAATTTTTCAATAACGCATTCTACTTTCATATTAACTGTATTATTTAATTACTATATATAAATACTATTATTACTATTAGGTCTGTGGATATGGGGATAATTTATTAAAACTTATATTTAAAGCCATATTTATTGTTTTTTTGAATATATAAGTTGTGAATAATTTTTTATGTGATGTTTATAACTTTATTTTTAACTATTTTCACACCTTCTTATCCACAGTAATTCACATCTATTCTCATCATATACACATCCACTTAATATATCAAAGCAACATCGACCTGATCTGATTTATTTCCTGTGAAAGAAGATTGTCGAATTTTAGGTCGTTTTTTATCTTTTCACAGGAGTGAATTACTGTAGTGTGATCTCTTCCACCCATTTTCTCCCCTATTGATGGGTAAGATATATTAAAATCCTCTCTCAGGATGTACATTGTTATTTGTCTAGGTTTTATGATTTCTTTCTTTCTTGTTTTTTCGTATATACTTTCTTCGTTTATGTTATAAAAATCAGCAATTATTTTTATAATCTCTTTTGGAGAGAGGTTTTTCTTTGGTTTGGCGCTGTTTTTAATTAGATTTTTAACATCATTTAGTGTTAATTCTTTTTGTTTTAGCTCTGCTTGGCAAACAATGCTGTTTAAAGCACCCTCGAGTTCTCGAATGTTGCTTGATAGTGTTTGTGCTAAGTAGTCTATTATTTCCGGTGATAAATCAAAATTGTTTGATTTTAGCTTTGATTTTAGGATGGTTACTCTTGATTCATGATCTGGAGGAGGAATATCAACTATCATTCCAGCACCAAAGCGAGATTTTAGTCTATCTTCTAGGTTTGAAATGTAGTTTGGGTGTTTGTCTGAAGAAAAGATGATTTGTTTGTTGTTGTCGTATAAATGATTAAATAAATGGAAAAGCTCCTCCTGGGTACTTTCTTTTTTAGAGAAAAATTGGATATCATCCATTATCAAAACATCATACTTTCTGTATTTTTCTTTGAAATTATTAACTTTTTGGTTTTGGACAGAGTTTATATAGTCAACCGTAAACTTTTCTGATGTCACATAGTGTATTTTTTTCTCAGGATTGTTGTGTTTTATTTGGTTTCCTATTGCCTGTATTAGGTGGGTTTTACCGTGTCCGGTGTTGCCGTATATGAAAAGGGGGTTATAGACTATTCCCGGCTTTTTTATTATTGCCTGTGCTGCAGCATGAGCAAGTTCGTTGAATGGTCCAACAATAAAAGTATCGAATGTGTATTTTGGGTTTAGGTTGTCGTCTTTGTTTATGTAGAAATCATTTAAAGGAAGCTCGTTTGATCTTTCTAGTATGTTTTTTATTATTTCAGGCTCTTTCTTTTTAGAATCGTTTTTATTTACTATGTAATCTAAAGATCTGATGTTGTCTGATAGATTTCTCAGTGATTTTAGGATAAAAGAGTGATATTTATCCATCAACCACTGTCTCACAAAAGCGTTTGGAACACTTAAATAGGCCACTCCGTCTTCTAGTTTGTATATAAATGTATCCTTAAACCACGTATTAAAGTTGGCTTTAGAAACGTTTATTTCTATATCTACCAAAACACTATCCCAAAGTTTTTTGCTATCCATGTTTTTAGATTTTGTTGTGATAAATTAGTTTTCAATATTATATCTTATAGATGAAGTCTTTGTACTTGTTTAAAAGCCAATGTTATGTTGATACGTTGTGTATAAGTTGTGAATAACCCATTTTTATTTAAAAGCCTTGAATAAATCGTAAGTCTCCTATATAATCCCCTATTATGTCTCAAACATATCAACCTAAAAAGAGAAAGAGAGCAAAAGCACACGGTTTTTTGGTAAGACAAAGAACGGCTGGTGGAAAAAAGACCGTAAAACGTAGACGACAAAAAGGTCGAGCTAAACTTTCTGTCTAAAAACCCCTAGAATGTTGCCAAAACAAAAAAGAATCACAAAGGATTCTTTTAAGTCAATTTTATTAAAAGGCGCTCTATATCATGCAGACTATTTTACTCTGCGCACAATACCCTCAGAAAAAGAGGGTTTTGCTGTATCTGTCTCAAAAAAGGTGGCAAAAGGTGCGGTTGATAGAAATAGAATAAGAAGGCGTGCCTATTCTGTAATAAGAAGCCTGCTCCATCAGATAAAATCAAACTCAATGAGTATATTATCTGCTAAATCTAATGCAAAAGATATTTCTTTTGGTTCTACTAGAGAAGATATAGAAAAATTGCTTAAAAAAGCTCGTTTGATATAGGTTTCCCGTTGGGTTACAATAGTCTGATGATATCAAATATATACCACGCAATAGTTTATCAGCCACTCTATAATGGATTGATTTTGCTGATGGATACAATACCCTGGGCTGATGCTGGTGTTATAGTTATTCTTTTTACAGTTATCGTAAAACTCTGCCTCTTCCCCCTTTCTAAAAAAGCCGTAAATACCCAAATGCAAATGAGAGCAATAGAGCCTGAGCTGAACCTTTTAAAAGAGAAGTATAAGGATGATAAACAAGAGCTTGCTCGTAAAACAATGGAGCTCTATAAGGAGAATGGGGTCCGTCCTTTTATGAGTATTCTTCTTATATTTATACAGCTACCTATAATATTTGCTTTGTATAGAGTTTTTCTTCACTCTGGTCTTCCAATCGTCAACAAAGATTTGCTATATGGTTTTATAAAAATTCCTGAACAAATAAACATGACTTTTTTGGGTTGGGTAGATATTTCAAAGACAAGTTTGGTGTTGGCAATTTTGGTGGGTGTAGCAACCTTTATGCAGGCAAAAATAATGGCTCCTAAAATATCAACAAATACAGTGCCAGATTCTGAAAAAGACTCTTTTAGACACGATTTCGCTAAGAGTATGAGTTTGCAAATGAAATACGTCTTCCCTTTTGTGGCAGCCTTCATATCTTGGAAGATCTCAGCCGCAATATCTCTTTATTGGATCACAAGTAATCTATTTACTATCGGTCAAGAACTTTTCCTAAAGAGAAAAATAGCTAAATAATATTTATAGTTCGAAACTCCACAAACTTAGATCTGTTTTGTTTGAGAATATGAACAGCTTTTCTTTTTCATCTAATGCTGGATTAACAATATCTAAATCTTTTCCAGAGACTTCTTTTATGTTTATGAGCATGTCTGTCTTTCCTGTTTTTGTATCTATTTTCCAAATACTATCAGAGAAAGATACTAGGCCTTGGTACCATTTTTCTGGGTAGCTTCCTTTTGTAATACTGTTTGGCACAGCACAGTACAAGATACCAGCGTCTTTTTTACTCCAGACACACTTTTCTGTAAGTGTTGTTGGTTTAATTGGTGATGATGTCTTTGTTTTTATATCGTAGGTATTTAGATAGGTGTTACCGTCTTGGTCGTTCTGATTGTAAATTGTTGTTGATGCGGTTGGATTAGTCAGTGTTGTTAATCCAAGAATATCTCCCAATACCCTTTCTGATTTTCCTGTGACTGTATTGATGGTGTACATATATCCAAGAGCCTCAGAGTCAGCTTTTGTTGTGAGGGTTATTGTATCTATTTTTGGCCAGCTAGTATTCCACTCTCTTATAGGTGAATTAAATACACTTACACCCTTTGTGCCATCTGGGTTTGATATTGTACCTATCATTCCCGACTCTGATTGTGTTGTATAGAATATCTTGTCTTTTTTAGGAGACATTGCCACATCTTTTATGTTTGGTGTGAGGTATGTGCTCTCTACCTCATTTAAACTACTTGTTGTGCTTGTAGCATTTGTGCTTGTGCTTAAATTGCCAAGAATCGTCTCTATCATGTCTGTGTCGTCTCTAAGGTAGCGCATTAGGACAGAACCGCTTTGTACAAAGGATACTTCTGTTATCTTTGGTATTGTTGTGTTTGAGATTCTGTTGATTGTATCTATTTCTGTTTTTGCTTCAAAAATATTTCCAGTACTTTTTTCGACGAAGCGTATAACGGTACTACTGCCGACAGTAAAAGCTTCTGCTCCAGCGACGGGAGATGAAAAAATTTGTCTAAATTTTGGCGGTGTTTTTGGTTCCGATGTTGTTTCTGCTGGTGTTTCGTTTGTTGTTTGGTTGGTCGTTTCACTTACTGTTGACTCTTGTCCGAATGGAAAAAAGTTGCGAACGGTCGAAACAACACCTTCAACGCCGTCGTTTGGATTTTCTTGTGTTAAATAAATATATCCAAAAAACCCTATTAATATTACAAGTATTATTGTGATTATTAGTACTATTTTATTTAACATATTTTTAGTTTTCAGATTGTGATTTAACTTCACTACTACTTGGTGGCCCAGCATTTATCTTTAGAAGGTCTGGATTGATCGTGTAAAGTATCAACCAGGCTACTAGCGCCAAAAGTAAGCCAGCTATGGCTTGGTTTATTCTTGCTTTACCCTCGCTTTTACCGTACACAGCATCTGTAGACATATATTGTATGCCACCCACCACTATCATCACCACCGCAAGGGCGCCGGCTACACCTATAAGTAGTTTAAACATGCCGATAAGATATACTGTAAGATTTGTACTTGAGTTGCTTCCCTCCTGTGTTGTGCCAGGTATTGGACTTAGTGGTATATATTCATCTGTCTTTGCGTGTGTGTTTGTAAAAAAAGCAAAAGAACCAATCAAGATTGTGAGGACTATAAAAAGACCAAGTGTTTTTTTGTATTTTGTAATCATATTTTTATTCTGTGTTTGTAGAATCAAACAGTATTTTTACTGATTTATTAGCGTATTGTAATGTATTTTCTATTTTCTGTATTGCTACACTTATAGATGCTTCTCCCCCAGTTGTACTGTCCGGCTTTCTTAATACTAAAGAATCGGGTTTTGTTTGGTTTTCTAGTTTTTTTCCATTCATGCTCCATGTGTATGATAAAGAAGAGTCATCTTTTCTTTTTACATCAAAAAAATACGGTGCAGAAGATATAGATAATTCTTTTTTACTCATATCAAATTGTGAAGGAATCGCTTTGTTATATAAAATTCCATAAAGAGGATGGTTTTCGTAAAAAACTATTTCTGGCTCATTGCTTTTTAGCGACACTGTCTTTTGTGATTTCATACTACCGTCTATAGTAGACACCTCTACGCTTACAGTAAGTGGTTTTGCCAATACACCACCGTTTGTTTTAAAAATATTTTTACCGTAACCAGATACATTACCAAGCGGAGTACCATTTCTTGACCATTTATAAACTAGTGTTTTTGGATCTATTTGAGTTCCTGATGTGGTCGTGAAATAAGGCATTGCTATAAAATCTACAAAACTTTGGTATGTATACATGGCCTTACCTTTATAAAAAGGTGGTGTATAACCATTTGTTTGCCACATCAAATCCATCCCTGTTGGTCTTATGATTATTTCTTTTGAAAAAGCTGTGGATGATATTTTTATATTAGAAACACTACCTAGCCCCTTTGTTGTAAATTGAAAGTTTTTTTCCGCAACCCCTTTTTTCTGGAATTTTCCATCAAGTGTCCAGCTTATTTCGAGTGCGTTTAGGTCTTGATTATAGTTTTCTATACGAATACTTACCAGTTCGTTTGGTCCAGGAAATTGTGGAGTTATGAATACTTGAGTATCGTCTGCTACCGGGATTGTTTGTGCGTTTGCAGTGTTTAGGGTGCAGAAAGATAAGGAGAAAAATAGAATATATAAAATATAGATAGTTCTTTTCATTCTATAATTTTAGCACGGCACGTGTTTTATTCAATCCTACTCTGGCCGTACTTTTTTAAGCAGCACGACGTGTCTCTGTGTCTTGGTTATCACGCTGCATTTGCCTTCTTCTTTCTTCAAAGTTTATCGGTTGAGAGATGTCACCCACGTATTCTTTTCTTTGCAACTGTTGCCTATTTTTAAATTCTCTATAATCCCTTATTGATTTAGAAATATCATCAACACTTCCTCCGGTGGTTCTGGTTGCGTTTGGTCCAACCCCACCACGTCCAGGGATTTTTTGGGATCCTGCAGCAAGACGTGCATTTAGAGCTGTGTTTAGGCCCCTCATTATCTGCATCCTCTCTTCTGCCCAGACGCTTGCTATGGTGAGCACTATTCCCGTTGTTACTGCGGGCAGCGCGTTGACGAGTGGCAATAATTTAACGCCATAAGCTCCAAAAAAACGCAGCGCCCTTTTGGGATCTACAAAACTTACATTAAGCATTTTAAGCCAGATATAAAAAGTAAGCACCGTTATTATATTTATGGCGTTGTTTACTATGATATCTACTATTATTCCCACACCAGTAAGGTCTAGCCAATCAACCAAAAATTGTATTCCATCAAAAACAAGGGAGACGGTCACCAGGAGTACGGCCATAATCATTGAAATTTTTGACATAGTTTTATTGCGAATTTTCTAGATCCCGCTTTGCTTTTTGTATAGAAAGAACTTGAGATGGATCTGAGGTGATGATCTGGTCTTCTGTGTATGATGCGATTATTTTTATCGCTACGTGTTTTAAGCCGGCAAAAAAGATTCCCTCTCCTACTGATGACTCTAGTAGTAAATATTTTTCTTCATCTGTCAGATTGAAAGTCTGCTGAAGCTTGTCGATAGATGTTGGGGATTGTTTTAGCAGGACTTGTATAGATGAGTTGGTAATAATAGGCATACCATATGGAGATTTGAGGAAGTCATCCACGTCTTGTGTGATAGTGGCTAGACCCAAATAATATTTTCGTCCACGCTTTGCCAGACTGAGAAGGAAAGACGCCGTGTCTTCTGATTTCATCATCCACCACGCCTCGTCTATTACAAGAAGTCTCTTCTTAAGCTCTTTTCTAATGGCACTCCATATATAGTGCATGACGATATACATAGCGATAGGCTTGAGCTCGTCTTCCATGTCACGCAAAGAGAAAACGATAAACTTTTTGTTTATATCTATGTTTGTTGGTCTATTTATAAATCCAGCCCAAGTACCCTTTGTGTATTTTGAAAGGCGTTGCGCCAGAGACTCTCCCCCCTCCATACCACTGAGCACCAGCTCAAAGTCAGACATGAGCGGTGGATCAATATTTGAGAAATCAGATTCGGCAGTGATATCTTTTAGTGCGTATGTTTCTGTGATAGCCCTGTCCATAATAGCGTCCTCTTCTGCTGTCAGGCCACCAAGCATTAGTCGGAAAAGACCCACTAGATTTATAATAGTACTTCTCAATACGCTTGCAGCAGATTCGTCCTCTCCTGGTGGGGGTAGATCAAAAGGATTGATATGGTGCTCAGAGTTGAGCGATATTTTAAAGTATCTTCCACCCACAGCTTCTGCCATATACTCGTATTCTCGCTCGGGGTCTATCACTATCACTTCTGTATCAAACATTAGCGTACGTAAAATCTCTAGCTTTGTAGTGTATGATTTTCCAGATCCTGATTTTGCAAATGTAATAGAGTTGTAGTTTTCTAGAGAAAATCTATCAAAAAGAACCAGGCTCGCATTGTGTCTGTTTATACCATACAAAATACCCTTGTTTTCTGTAAGGTCGAAAGAAATAAATGGAAAAAGACTTGAAAGTGGAGAAGAATTTAACTTTGAATGGACCTCAAGTAGGTCGGTGCCAATAGGAAGAACGCTTTTGTATCCCTGCTCTTGTTGGAAAAGGGCTGGTTTTACGTATACAAGTTTTGATTCTAATATTGATTTTATCTCTGATTCTACTTTGTCTAATTCAGTGTCACTCTCTCCATATATTGTTAGGTACAATCCAACATCAAAAAGTTTTTCCTGTGCCTGCTGTAGGTTGTCACGAAGATTTTCTAGATCTTGATACGCTGTATCAAGCATAGGATCACGTACCAACCCCTTTTCTTCTCTCTCGTGTATTTGGCTCTGTACTTCTGCTACCTTTTTTTGAAATTGTCGCAATACTTTTACTGTGTCTATGGGATGAACAAAGATACTTACATCAAAAACTTTATCTAGATTGATTATTGGAGCAAACCAGCTTTCGCCCAAATATCTTGGATATGATATTACAAAAAATGTTCTCACTATCTTGTCTCCAAGATTCAACTCCCTTGGTCCGATCTTTAGGGCGCTTGGCGCGATGATATCTTTAAGTTCCAGAGTTTCTGCTCTGTATATTTCTTGAGGAAGCATGCCTACACTTACCTCTTCTTTTTTATTACCACCAAATAATTTGCTAAAGAAACTCATGTTTTTATTGAAGTTGAATAGGCTTTTCTGCGTCGCCTGGGTTAAATATTTTATAAAATAACTCTACTATTTCTTCTGTACCGAGTTGCATAACTCTTATCCCCGATCTCACAAGTCCCTGTTCTACTATTGCAAGCCTTTGTTCTAGTTGAGTTCTGTTTTCCTCAAATATTTCTTGCTCGGATGCTTTTTTGTCGTCTTCATTTTTCTTTTTACCAAACAAACCAGTGACGCCACTTACAGCTTTTTTCCCTTGTAGTGTTGCAGGAGAATAAGGAACGATGATGAAAAAGTGCTTTGTCATTATATTGTGACTCTCTGTAAAGCTTTTTATAAACTCTATGTATTCTTGCACCTGTATTTTCATTAGGTCATTGATCTGGTTTTTTTCCCTTTCATCTAGTAGGGCTATATAAGGTCTAATATCTAGTCTTCTGGACTGTATTGATATTTGAACAGAAAAATCTAGTGAGTTTAGGAAATCTTGAAATTGGTAAAGTATTGCAGCTCTTTCGTCTTCAGATTTTAGAGAAAAATTTAGTGAAGAAACCATTAGCACAGCACGAAGAGAGCCGTCTTTTAGTGTAACGACGCCATCTTTTATATCGCTGATAGGAACAAATTCTTGAGAGGCTCTTGCTTTGATTGCCATATAAAAGAATTATATCCTACTTTATTACATATTTAAATCACTTTTTTTCACAGAGTTAATATTTTCTGAGACACCAAGACTCCATGTCATATCTTTTAGTTTGCTACTTGAGAGTTTGGGTAGGAGGCTGTGAGAAATTTCTTTCGGTGAAGATTCTGTGGTGATTTTTTTGGGTTGATGTTTCCAGATATATAGCTTACTTGTTATTGAATATTTGAAGAAGGCCTCTACTACATTTATAAACGGTTTATTGTTAACTTTGTAAAAAGCCAGAGCCACACTAAAGACAGCCACAGGTACCATTATCATAAAAGCGACCATACTGAAAGGTATGATGTAGTAAATGATTGCACACGCCCCCGCTCCACCAGCCAGATAGACGAATTGCCTAAAGGAAAGTGGCCCAAATATTTTATCTTCTACGTCTGTAAATTGTGGTACTTGAAATCTCATTTTATTCTATTGGTTCACGGTATGGGTCTGTTCCTTGATATTTTTTTTCTGGAATCGTGTTTGAAATATTCACCTTCACCTCTTCTCTTGGAATTTTTACAATACCGCCTAGTTTTTGATCTACTACTGTGCCAGAGTGCTCTGATATTAGAGCGGGGTGTTCTATCTCTTCGAGCAATACGGCTTTATTTATTTTATTTTCTTCTACTTGTTCTGCTGGCCTTTCCCCTTCTTTTTCTGTCTGCTCTATTAGTATTCCAGCGACTGGTGTGTTTGGCATTATATCCTCTTTTTTCTGAATTATTGTTGGTGTTGGTGACTCCTCTTCTCGTGCGTCTTTTGTTGTGACCCCTGATTCTGTCTCTTTTTTCATTTCTATTACCCAACCCAACTCTTTTAATATTTCTTTTACGCCAAAAAATATTTGTGTGCCAACCTCTTGTGCTATCACACGAGCTTGTTCTTTTGAAATATTAAGTTCACGCATAACATTTTCGGTATAATCCATTATGTGTATTAGACCAACAAGAACAAATAGAGTTTCTTGCTTAAGTGAGTCGGTTTGTTCTGCGGAAAGATTGTATTTACCACTAATCCAGTTTACTTTTGCTTCAAGTTCGCTAGACAACACCAATTCACGGATATCTTCTGGCAAGATGTTCCACTGATTTTTTATTATTTCATTTAGTTTATCTTGGTTCATGTTTTTATCTTATATTGTCGGTGGTGGTGTTTGTGCCGCTGCCGCTGCAGCCAAAGCATCTCTTAGTTGAGCTTCTGTTGATTTTGAGCCCTTACCTTTCATTGCGTTTCGAATCTCTTTTATTGCCGCGTCTACATCTCTTTGTGGTATTGTGTTTTTTCCAGCGTCTTTTACCCAATCCGGCATCCATTTTGGTAAGAAGCTGAATGAGTGTTTAGGAGACAGTGCTTTTATGCCCAAGCCCTTTATACCGAATGCATTATTTTCTAGGGTCGATGCACGAGTTTCTCTCATTTCTCTTAACTTGTTCTTTTCTTCCTCTGTAGATGCAGCCACTTCGTTTCTAATATCCTCCATTCTACTAGCTACCTTTATTTGTGCTTTCTCACTATTTTCTTTTGATTTTATGTGTTCAGCTATCTCTTCTTTTCTTGTTTCTGTGTTTGTTATTTTGCTGTTTAATTCAGCTAGTCTACCGGCATTACTGTTATTACCATCGGCTATCTCGGCTTGTATTGTTGCAGCTTCTCTTTTTGCTGCTGCCAATTGTGCATTAGAAAGAGCTCTTCCTGCGTTGATTTCTGCTTGCAAATCGTTCTCCGCTGTTTGGACATTTGCTTTGTGTCTATTTATATCTATGCCGTGTTGTCTGAGTTGGGACTTTAGACCTGGTGTAACTACGCCTGTTGCGGAGTCGGTTTGATCTTCCAGCTCTTTTTTTCGTTCATCCTGCATTTTTTTAGCGTGATCTTTTACTATGTTTTCATCTACTTTCTTTGCGTAGTCTTCGTTTAACTTTTTCTCCTCTTTGTCTACTTTTTGCACAGACTTTCCGTCACCAAAATTAAAGCTTGTTGCACTTCCAGTAGTCATACTACGTAGCGATCTTCCAAATTTGGATTTACCAAGCTCACTATCAGCAAACTTTCTGTCTAAATATGCTAGACCCGTACCCCTTACAACTCCTCTACCCACCTTACCCTGAGCCCATTTTGTCGCGTTATCGGCAAATTTCATCATCGATCCAGCTCCAGCAGACGCGAAAGATTTTGCTGTTATTAGAGAAAACATAAGCATTGATATTACTATGAAGAAATTGAAAAATGTTGGTAAGGTATCTAAATTTCCTCCAGAAATAAATACTTCAACTAGCGTTTTACCTTTTTCTGGCACAACACTATCAACTATTGAGTAGGTTACCCATATTAATGCCATGAATGCTGGTGGGAAAAGACACTGACTGATAAGGGTGTCCCACCACTTGCTTGAGTATTTGTCTTTTGGAAGAGCCATTGAGGCAAATGCAAGTGGCGAAAGAATCATTAAGAAAATTAAGACTACAAATCTAATTGCAAAAAATAGTGCTATTGCAAAAAATACGATAGCAGCTATTAGCATGAGTGCGGCACCGCCAACCTGTGTTATTAACATTTGGTTTGGTGTAAGTGTTTTGATTAGATTAAAGTCAAAACTGTAAATTCCAAGAAGTTCCATTTTTTCTAAAAACGCACCAGATAGGCCG
>CAYOFR010000013.1:0-3717 GCA_964403475.1 uncultured Candidatus Saccharibacteria bacterium
GGCCTAGGTAAAATATCCGAAAAAAGGGAAAAAAGGACACCTATTATCTTGGGTTCTTTTGAGACTTCACAAATCAGTAATATTTCTACCATAACGACGTCTAAAGATGTGATAGAGACTGTTGTAGCTTCAAAAAATGGAAAAAATTATTATTTTTCTTCTTGTGCGGGTGCAAAAAGAATAAAAGAGGAGAATAAAATATTTTTTAAATCAGAAAAAGAAGCAGAAAACAGTGGATATAAGCTGGCTCAAAATTGCCACAGTCTAAATAAATAAAAAATGATTATTAAAATAAAAAGCGGTTTCATATATGTATTCGGTAGCATTCTGCTCGTCATTGGTGCTATTGGTCTGTTCTTGCCTATATTGCAAGGCATGCTTTTTATCGCTTTAGGTCTTTACGTCTTATCTCTAAGATCAGAAAGAGCCAGAAGACTACTTGAAAGAGTTTTAAATAAGTTTCCTTTTATAGAGAAAATAAAAATAGAAATTATTACAAAAGCTAAAAAGTTTTCTGAAAAAATGATGATCTTCTAATAATTTCCTAATTTGAAATAAAATTTTTTTTATGAAATAATACTGGGGAATGAACCCTAAATTGCAAACTGAAAGTAAGGTCAGTCTAAGAAAAAGACTCAAGAACACGATAATTTCTTCTAGGCTCGGTTTTTTCTTGGCGATTAGACAGATTAGGCATAGCAGTAAGTGGACTACGATTCTGATTGTTTTTGTGATGACACTGACATTTCTAAACCTCGTTGTGGTTAGTGGTATTTTGGTTGGTTTGATAGAAGGTTCTGTGCAAGCCGTAAAGGGCAAGTATCTAAGTGATGTAATAGTTTCGACTTTAAAAGAGAAAACTTACATAGAAAACAGTCCTTATGTAATAAATGTTGCAAAGAGTTTACCTTGGACTGAGGCAGTATCTGCTAGATATATACAGGGCGGAAAGGTAGAAGCAAATTATAAAACTAGAATTAAAGACACAGACCTCATAGATAGTGCTAGTACTATAATCGCTGGAATAAATCCAGAAGATGAAAACGCTGTGACCGGAATGAAAGATTTGATAGTCGAAGGTTCATATCTAAATTCTAATGATTTTGATCAAGTGCTTTTGGGTCACAATCTTTTGAAAAAATATTTACCTATTGAGTCACCGGGTTTTTCTACACTTTCAAATGTTGAGGTGGGGGACAAGGTGCGACTTGTGATAAACGGAATTACAAGAGAAGTCTATGTAAAAGGTATTTTGAAAACAAAAGTAGACGAAGTAAGTCGTAGAGTTTTTATGACTGACACACAGCTGAGAAGTATGATGGGGCGCACAGATTATAACGTGGGTGAAATATCTATAAAGTTGAAGCCCGGCTCCGATCCATATGTAGCAAAAAACGCAATGCTCTCTGCCGGAGCCGGGCAATACGCAAAGGTTCAAACCTTTGAAGAGGGAATACCTAAATTCTTAAAAGATATAAAAGATACTTTTGCTATTCTTGGAAATGCTGTGAGTTCTATAGGCTTGGTGGTAGCTTCTATTACTATTTTCATTGTTATTTTTATAAATGCGATAACTCGCAGAAAGTTTATTGGAATTTTGAAGGGAATAGGAATACACTCTACTGCAATAGAATTTGCTTATATTCTACAGTCACTATTTTATGCTTTTATGGGCACACTGATTGGTGCGATGATACTTTTCTTTATTTTAAAACCATACATAGCGTCACATCCGATAAATTTTCCATTCAGTGACGGAATACTAGTGGCTACGATGAGTGGTACTCTTATAAGAGCTAGTATTTTGTTTGTCGCAACTTTAATTGCTGGATATATTCCTGCAAAAATTGTTGTAAAGCAAAATACGCTTGATGCTATTTTGGGAAGATAAATTTTAAAAAAATGATTAAAGTAGAAAAATTAGTAAAATCTTTTCATAGCGGAGGCACAGAACTCGTTGTATTAAAGGGAATGAGTTTTGAAGTGCCTGAAGGACAGTTTCTTTCAATCACAGGAAGATCTGGCTCCGGAAAAAGTACACTACTTTATCAGATGGGCTTACTAGATAAACCAAATTCTGGAAGTATAATAATGAATGGGGTTTCTGTGCTTGATTTAGAAAACAGAGAAAGGACTCAATTTAGATTAGAAAAATTAGGTTACATTTTTCAGGATTACGCTTTGTTACCAGAACTCTCAGCAATAGAAAATGTGATGCTACCACTTCTAATGATGGGTGCCACAAAGTCAGAAGCAAGACTAAAAGCGGGAATGGCTCTTACAAAAGTTGGTTTAGCTGATAAATTTGAAAATTTACCAAGCCAGCTTTCCGGAGGTCAGCAACAGAGAGTAAGTATCGCTCGTGCGATCGGACACAGTCCAAAAATAATCTTTGCCGATGAGCCGACAGCAAACCTAGACAGTGAGACAGCTGAAACAGTCATCAAAACTTTCGAAGAGTTACACAGAGAGGGGCAAACGATAATCATGGTGACTCACGAAGACGAATACGCAAAGAGAACTGATAGAATTATTACACTTTCGGACGGAGAAATAGTTTCAGATGTTAAAAAATAAAATTTATGAATATTAAAAAAATAATAAAAAACAAATATTTTATAATCGGTGCTTCAGTTGTAGTCATCGCCGTTTTGGCTTTTTCTTTTTTCGGTAAAAGCGACACACAGATTAGTAATATAAAGGTTGAGAGAAAAGATGTTACCCAGTCTGTGTTGGCTTCTGGTAAAACAAAAGCCATAGATTCTGTTGATTTAGGCTTTGAAAAAAGCGGAAAGGTTTTGGCTAGCTATGTAGATGTTGGTAGTAGGGTTGTTGCTGGTCAAACATTGGTGGAGCTAGATACAAGTGAATTACAAGCAGATCTTTTGAAAGCCCAAGCCGACTTGGCAGAAGAAAATGCAAACGTTGCTGCGGATAACGTCGCTATAGATGACGCTGTAGCAAACGCAAAAGCAGTTATTTTGGATTCTTATACAAAAGCAGATAACGTTGTAAAAGCTTCCATTGACCAATTTTTTGAAGATCCTCTGACAATAGACGCAAACTTTAGGCCGGCAGTTTTTGGCAGTACTAGTAATTTCTATTTCACAATAGATTTTACTACTAAGGTTTCGATAAATCATAATAGATACAAAATAGAGAAAATATTGGGCGATTGGAAAAAGGAAATAGACTCTTTGTCATCTGATAATGTAGATGCTGAAATTGTAAAAACTAGAAATTATTTAAACACAATAAAAGGGTTTGTTGATGAAGTTTCCTCAGCTATCTTTGATCTAGATCCATCAAACACAGAAAACTCTACTGTTTTATCTGGATACAAGAGTGATATGACTTCTGCTAGAACAACAATGAATACTGTAATTTCAAATTTGATTTCTGCTCAAGAAAAATTAAACACCGCCAGATCAGGAGAAATCCAAGCAAATTCTGGTGATGTTTCTGCTCAAAATGCTCGTAAGCTACAGATTCAAGCCCAGATACAGAATATTCAATCACAAATATTGAAAAACAGATTGACAGCTCCTTTTGGTGGTGTTGTTACAAAGCAGGATGCAGAAAAAGGTGAAATAGTAACGGCTGGTGGCTCTATCGTGTCTATTATTTCTGACGATAGACTTGAGATTGAATCAAATATTTCAGAGGTTAATATAGGAAAAATTTCAATTGGAAATCTTGTATCGATCACTCTAGATG
>CAYOFR010000014.1:0-2083 GCA_964403475.1 uncultured Candidatus Saccharibacteria bacterium
TGCTTCATCATGGAAAAATCTCCTGTATACGCTGAAGTTATTATGAATCGCTGGGAGAAATATACAGGAAAGAAAAGAGTAAAGATTGTACATGAGTAAGCTTCATGAAAAATCTAAACTCTTACAGGTACTCAGTGAGACACCACTGGTATCTTTGGCGTGCAAGAAAACGGGAATCGCGCGGGCCACCTATTATCGTTGGTATAAAGACGACAAAGGCTTTCGAGATAGTGTACTTCAGATTGTTGATATAGGACGAAAGAACATAAATGACTTAGCTGAAAGTATGCTGTTCAAAGAAATACAAAAAGGAAATATGAATGCAATACGGTTTTGGTTACAGTATAACGATCCGAGATATAGACCAGTGAGAACGCAATATGTTGAACCAATATTGCATCATCATGAACTCAAAGCTGGCGAACGTTGTTATGTCTGTGGTGCTACTGGTGGCGATGAATTGCGAGCAGGAACTGTTGTAAGGAAAGGTTCCGCTTATGAAGACGCTGGCGAAGAACGAGCGCAGAAAATGACCAGAAAACAACTAACGAGAGCGGTTATGGAAAAACAAATGAAAGACAAGGAGGATAAAGAAGTGAATAGCAGACTAGATAAGGTATTCGGAAGACATAAATCAGAAGACACTCCACCAAAGAGTGCGTATGAGTAATTATTTAGAAAAGAACTTCTTATTCATCTTTTCAAATTCATTTTTATCTCCATTCAATACTGTTTCTCCTGCATTACCTGTAACACTAGAGTATCCGTATAATTCCATATTTCTTTGTAGGTCGATTATGGAATATGTTTTGTATAAATCGCTGTCGCCAGTCTTAGATGTTTTATAGCTGATGTACATTGTTTTATACAAACAACGTTTAGATTCTTTATCTAAAGAAAATTGTGGCTCGGTTGGTAGAGAATCTTCAGGAAGTGTAAACTTCTTGTCTTCTGCATATCTATCCATTGCTATCTTGTAGCAATCTTTCTCAAGAGACTGAAGATTCTTTTCTGGTATATAGGAAACAAAATAATATGCAATTGATCCTGCTACCAATAAACAGGAAAATGCAATAACATACTGCAATTTTTTATTCATAAACTTGGACGGTTTTGTTATGAAGGATCGTATAGGTAGCAAAAAGCTCCCAGCCAGATCCGATATACCCCGTGAGGTATACCCATACCCGTTTCCAGATATGACCGTCCAAAGTAGACTCTGACTAGGAGTTCTTTACTTTGGACGGATTTGGCGACCGTATCTTCTTGGGAGAAGACCTTAGGTCTCTTATTAAACTGTAAATGTATTATACCATTTTCACTGGTACTTTTGTACTTTAGCTTAGTTCTAAAACATTGTGTAGTAGAGTTACCAACAGCTAACTAGCAAAGACCAGCCCCAATAGTTTCAAGCTTTTCCTTCACTTTCTCCCATTTAGGATATTTTTCATCAAGCAGTTGCCAAAACTTTGTGCTATGATTCTTGTATTTTAAATGACACAACTCATGAACTATCACGTAGTCGATACAATCTTTTGAGGTATGAATTAGTTTCGGATTAAGAAATATTTTGTCTTTGTTGAGGAAGCTACCCCAACGTTTCTTCATTTCTCGAATAGCGAGAACGGGAGTATTTTTATACTCAAACTTATTTAACATTTCTTTGAACCTGTCTTGGAAAATACTTTCTGTTTTTACCTCGAACCACGATTCAATAAGTTTCTTATTGTAGTGGCTATTTGAAACCTCTTTTGTTGTGTAAACAGTTAATAGCCCCCGTGTTAGTGATACAAGGTCTTCTTTTCCTCGTCGTACGATTAGTTTGTATTGTCTACCAAGATATAAGTATCCTTCTCCTGAAATATATTCTTTTTCGTAAATCTTACGCTGGTACTTTTTGAAAAATGAAAGCTGTTTTTCTAACCAAAACCACTTCTTCTGCAAGAAGTTTTCTATTCTTTCATTATCAGTTTGTACTGGACACTTAAGAATAATCTGTAGGTCAGGAGTGACAGTGAGGGACAACGTTTTACGATCTTGTTTTATAAGTTGGTATTCATATACAAATGTTCCAAATATGAAT
>CAYOFR010000015.1:0-9111 GCA_964403475.1 uncultured Candidatus Saccharibacteria bacterium
GGCTGTTTCGTTAGCGTAGACATTGGTAACCCCCTTATATATGAGCGAATGTAATGAACAGCGTCAGCACAGTGCTGATCAAAAATAAATTACCACACTTAACAAGATGTGTCTATATCATACTTTTTGTGCAATACAACAGGCACACCCATAATTACTGCTTGATCTATAGTATGTTGAGTACCAGAACTTTCATTTACATGAAAAGCATAGACTTCATCAGCTCGTTTTACTTCCTCAATATTTCGTAAGTCATACTCGTGTTGAGAAATATCAACAAAAGGCATCTCAATAATACTTGTCTCGTTCACCTTTTTTATTTTTCTAAGCAAATCTGCGAGACTATTAACTTCTTTTTCCGTAATAGGAGCGTGGCACCAATTATCACGCACATCTTCTATATATAAATCTAAATTTGTCGGAATAATTACCAAAAGTTTCGAAGCGGTGCTGTCGAGAATAAACGCTTCGTCCATTGCAAAAAAATCAACACCTGTCGCTCCACCAGTCAAGACACCGTCACCACGAGAAATAACTTCGCGGACTGCCGCCCGCACATCAGCTTCAACATCGGTATTAGTAAGTCTCCATGTACCAGTAAATAAAACCCATTTCATAGTAGTTTGAGTGTATCAAAACATAATCACTTCTTACAAGCATCCCACTCAAAACCTCTCCCAAAGTGTCCACCCACAGATGTTTTTGCCAATTTAATTTTATCTAATTTAAGCAATTTTCTAATACCAAGTGGAGATAAATCATAATCATCGATAAGCACTTCTTTTCCATCTACAAAAGCTACATTCATGACCGGATTTGGTTTACCTATGGCATATGCAAGCTTCACCAACACTTCTTTTGCGCTATATTTTCTCAGATAATCAACGGCAATTTTTCTAGCCATATAAGCACCAGAACGATCTACTTTTGTGTAATCTTTTCCAGAAAAAGAACCTCCGCCTATCGGAACTCTTGGACCATAATTATCTATAACAATTTTTCTACCAGACAAGCCCGTATCAGCGTCAAAGCCACCCTGTTTCCATTCACCCGCAGGATTTACCAGGTACTCTTCTGCTTTTATTATTTTTTTTACCAATTTCAAAAGCTCAGAAGACTTTGTATTTTGAAAACTTGCGACGACGGTTTTAACTTTTTTATTTTCTATAGTAACTTGCGTTTTTCCATCATATGGATATTTTTTGTAAATCTCCATGCACAGATTTCTTGCAAGTTCATACTCTAGAGGTAATAAATTTTTGGTCTCGGCACAAGCATAACCGATCATAATACCCTGATCTCCAGCTCCACCAATATCAACCCCACGAGCTATTTCAGGACTCTGTTTTGAAATATTGACTATTATTTTATAGTCCTTCCCCACAACATCTTTTACAATTTTTTCTAATTTTGGATTTGCTTTTGATGTCACTTCCCCATTTATTGTTATAAGTTTGTGACCACCCATTATTTCCACAGCAACTCTAGATTCTGGATCACTTTTTAAATACGCGTCCAAGATACTATCTGCTATAAAATCACATTGTTTATCAGGATGCTTGGGGCTAACAAATTCCGCTGTGTATGTACTCATATAAATAAAAAATTCCTCTTGTAATGAGGAAAGATAGAGACGATTTATCTTTCCCAAACTGGGCCAGATGGAGCACCTTGTGTACACAGGTTGCTGAATGGTCATCGAGCTGGATCTCTCGCATTCTCTTGATATATTCAGTTGTGACCAAATTTTAGCACATGTTAATTATTTAGCGCAATAATTAAGAAGATGATTTTTACTAAGACAAATCAAATCTAACTATACATTTACCAGCTCTAACTCTTGGTAAATTAATACGACTCCATTCAGCATTTCCACCACTAAGACTTATTGAAGAGATACCCGACTGCTCGGCTTTGCTCGCAGCCAATTTGCTCGTGTTGCCATGTCTACACACAAATATCACAGCTTCATTTTTTGTGAGTATATTTTTGTTTTCCTTTAAATAATCGTCGAGATCATTAAAGGGTACGTTAATAGACTCTGGTATATGATGATCTTCATATTCCCCCTCTTTACGGACATCAATAATAGCAAAACCTTTTTTAATCTCTATTTTTTCTCCATGTCTTATTTTTTCCCAATTATTATCTACTGTATCTTTGAATACAAGATTGAAAACTTGTTCCGGAGAAAGCTCTTTAACAAGAGGATCTTGCAATACGACATCACTGACTTTTTCTGTAAGTAAATGCTCGTTCTCAATTTTTGGAAATTCATCATCTTTCAGGTATTCAAAATATTCATCAATATACGGCAAGGGACTATCTGGACAGATAAACACTGCTACTTTTTCTTTACTATCTTTAAACTCTTGTCTTGATAAATAATTTAATAGACCAGCCAAAGCAAATCCAGAACTCGGTCCAGCCATAATTCCATTTCTGCAAAGCTCCATAGACATCTTGAATGATTCCACCGTACCAACCTCTTCCTGATAATCAAGATTAGATTTCCAATCAAATGCCACCTCCTTAAGAAGATTTTTTGTTCGTACTCCCGGTACTGGATTATTTGGGATTCTTGATACACCAACAATCTTCAAATCTGGATTTTTAGATTTTAGATAACTACCAAGACCGACAACTGTTCCTGTAGTACCAAGACCCACAGAAAGAATAGATATTTTACCTCTCGTTTGTTCCCATATTTGTGGCGCTGTCCATTTTTGATGTGCTCCAGGATTTGCTAAGTTGTCATATTGTCCGGGATTAAACCATCCGTTTTCTTTTGACCACACCTTAGCTTTGTATATACCACTATTGATATCACTTGGATCGGGGCAAATTGGTTCTTCATTTACTATGATTTCTGTTCCGAGAAGTCGAAGCAAACCGAGTTTACCCTTTGTTACTTCGTTTGATACCACAGCTTTTGTATGAGAAATTCCCATAAGTCTAGCAATAACAGCAAGTGACAAAACTGTATTACCAGATGAATTCTCTATAACTGTATCAACTCCGTCCAATTCGCCCTTTTCTTTTTTTTCTAGAAGCATATTGTACGCTGGTAATGATTTTACATTTGCCAAAGGAAGCATGTTCATTAGCTTGGCGAAAATTCTTACGCCATTCTTTTTGTATGGATTTAAATGACCAGGAATCTCTACCAGAGGCGTAAAGGGTGTATTATCGGGATTAAGAAAATCAAGGACAGCATTATCGCCCTCAAATGTATTTAAAACTTTTTGTTTATTATTTCTAATCTTCATAATTAAAATAAAAATTCACGATCTATCTGATGTTCAAGATCACCAAAACGCTCCTTGATAAAGTTTTGAGCAACATATTTTTTATGAAGTTCCCAAATTTTCTTCAAACGCATATTTCTATTATCTGGTAACGAATCAACGATTGCTTGGATAGACTTCAGAAGTTCTTGGTTGTTAGAATTGAGCTGTGTGACTGAAAGTGATGCTCCATTTTGATCAATATCTCGAATATGTTCATCTTCAGTAAAATACCCAATTATTTTACCCTCAGGGACATGAGATTTAATAAAATCTCGGTCTTTATCATTCCTGATTTTATTACCAACGACTCGCACACTATCGGCAATACCAGCCTCAGTTGCAAGTTCAATGTACTTGGTATACACCTCAATACTTCGCATCGTCGGCTCAACAATGAGGCAAGTAAGATCAAACTGTGCATGTAGTGTACCAGCAAACGAATCCACACCTGCAACCATATCAGTAATCAAATATCCATTTTTATCGTCAGTATGATTTAAAATACTTTCAAGAATAGCAAGGTTATTATGGTAACAACTTGCACCGATATCTTCTTCTTGATAGGTACCCACTGCAAAGACTGAAAGATTATCCCTGTTCAAACCAAATAATTTTAAAGGAGTATCTTTGATTGATTCTATTTTTATAATATTTGATTTTCGTGTTGGTGGTGTTGATTTACGAAACGCACCAAGATTTTTAATTTCATTAGTACCTATGAGCCAACGTTTTATTTCATCTGATACATTTGGTGACGAAAGATGCTTATCAAATGGAATAGATGAAAAACCAAGAAGTTCTGGGGCATGAATATTGAGGTCAGCATCAAATACCACTACTGGCTTGGTAGTATTTTTAGAAAGATATGAAGCGAATGAGGCAGAAAACGTACTCTTACCTGATCCGCCTTTTCCGACAAAGGCTATTCTCATATATTAATTATTACACTCACCACAACTCCCGCGCACGGTGATGTCGTCGACCTTCTTACCTTTTATCGAAGCATGAGGAATGTGAATCTCTTCAACTTTTCCACAATCATTGCAAATGAAGTGATCGTGACTATCATGTGCAGATTCGTAAGTAACCGATTTGTTATCTATCATTACCCTCTTAATCTGCTTATCAGAAAGCAGTTGTTCGACATTGCGGAAAACCGTCGAATAATCGGCTTCTGGTATTGCCTTGTGGATTTCGGCGATAGTCAAAAGATGCTTTTTCTTTAGTAACGCCAATATTTTTTCTTTGTATATACTTGTTCTCATAATGCAAGTTATTTGCATAATATACCTAAAACGTGTATAAGTAAAGTAGATAAACTCAAAATCAACAGAAAGGATACTGTGATGAAAAGAGAGAGGTTCTTTCAGCTATTCCTCATCGTCTATGTCGGCTTTCTAGTACTGCACTCCCTCACACTTCCGTGGAACTCACTCATCGTTCCACTCTCAGTGTCTGCGGGTTTTGCAGTCGCCGTCCTTGCCCATACAAGATACGGGGTGCTCACCATCGGACTGCTGCTCGTGCATATGGGGCTCGAGTGGATGGAATACGCGCGTCATGGCTGGCATTTTTCCATGAGCGAGATTGTCTTTCATGGGGTACATGTTTGTCTTGATTTTGTGTTTTTGTACCAAGAGTTCAAAATGCACATCAAGAGATTCCGTGGGCTAGCCTTTGCAAGTGTTGTTGTGGGAATTGCGATTGTTTTTTTCTCAAACTACCAATCGCCCCCTCAGCAAGCTTTCGCCCGATTCTTCAACACGGGCGGACACACTTGTAATCATGGGGACAATCCAATCGAGCCATTTGTGCTCGGTGGAATGTTGGGGTGCATCATTTATCACCTCAAAAGCACTCGTACCAAAAAAGCAGAGGTGCACAACAAACAATCCAAGGCAGTGGTCATTTGATCCACTGCCTTTTTACTTTCAAAATTTGAGTTTTATACAAAAAGAAAGACCGACACGAAATCGGTCTCTCAAGGTTGGGTCGCGCTGGTGATGGGGCATCTATAATTGGGTACGACCAACAACTTTAGTATAAAAAAGAGCCGTCCAGGGTTGCCGGACGGCTCTCGTTCATTTGAACTGCAAGGTGCTGGTCAGATGGGAACTTCTTCTCCAACCTTACCTTCGAGCAACGGAGTGCCGAGGTAGACAGAGATCACACCACAAGCCGAGAAGAACTCCTTTGCGTCGAGCAAATCGCCGTACTTCTCGAGTTGCTTCTTGAAAAGATCGCGCAAGTTGACCGGCTCGGTACGGTTCAGGACTGCCTCTGCCACCAGGATTTTAAAGGTGGCATCGCGGAAACCTGGCTGTACAAGAAAGGCGAGGTCTGGATGCTGGAACCTCCAATTCTTGAGCCGCTTGCGGTACTCGTCGAGCTTGCCTTCGAGTTGGGAACGGATGACTGCATCCGTTGGTGGCTTGAGTGTGCCGAGTTTCTCGAAGAAAGCGAGCGCGTTCTCACGATACTTGGCACGAGCCTGCTCTTTGCGCTGCTTACTCTCCTGCTGCTTGGCAGAGATCGCCTTCTTGGCCTCCTCCGAAGAGGTAAACCCGAGGGCCTTCTCGAAGAACTCGATAAGTTCGTCGAAGGTTGACTGGAGATTGCTGACGACAGCGAACGAGCCAGCGAAGTTTCCGGTCTGAAACCGTTCTTCGCTTACGCCGTTCTCAGCGTAGTGCTTGACCATCGCCTCGTACAAGGCCTTAGCCTGCTCCACGCTGATGTGACGTATGTTGCTGACGTCACCCTCCTGCCCTTGCCAGACTGGATTGTCCGGAAAGAGCTTCTGAAGGCGAGTAATGTCGCCGGTTCCCAGGGAGGGAGATTTCTTGACGCCGTTGTTCGTTTGAACATTGAAGCTGTGCATGACCATCATAACGAAGTTCCTTTCGGTTGAAGTTTCAAGTTTCGTCCGATTGCCATATTACTTAAATATAGCCAGAATGCAAGAAAAATGGTTAAATATTGACTTCCTACGACACTGTTCATACCAAGCATCAGCGTCCTGGTAGAAATCAGCAGACAATCAAAAACCTGCACCTTGAGATGTTTCCAACGATAGTACTTCAGAACTCAAATTGAAAATTCTAATGAGAAAGTTTATTTAATATATCTTCACAATTACCTTTGATAAGTACAGCGTGTTCATCTGGACTAATACCAATTTGCTGATACCAAGTTAAAGGAAATTCTTTACCTGCAAAAGTAACGGCTTCAAAACTAATTGCATTATATTTACTTATAGCTTCCTCTATTACTTTTTTGAATAAAGTTTTTGCTATTCCTTTTTTTTGATGTTCGGTGTCCACAAAGACAACCCCGTCACTGCACCTAACACCAGTCCTCCAAGGTTTTATATTTACAGCCATAGCTCCAACAGGATTATCCTCGTTGTCAAAGGCTCCAAAGAACATATCTGGCTGTTTTTTAAGCCAATATAAAAGATACTCTTTTGAGTGCACAATATCCCAAGGTTTTTCTTTATCTGCTTCACTAAATGACTTTGAAAAAACTTCTGCTAGTTTTCCTATATCATTTTCTTGAACTAGTTTAATTTTGTACATAAATATATTCTAACATTTTCATAAAGTTCTGAACCCTATCTGATTCAAACAAAAAGACCTTGCAGAACAAGGTCTTTTTGATGGCTCCGCGGCTAGGGATCGAACCTAGGACCTAGCGATTAACAGTCGCTTGCTCTACCAGCTGAGCTACCGCGGAATGTCTTATTTCGTGGCAACCGCTTTGATATTTACCAAAACAGCTACCACGGAATATAGTGCTTCAACGGCGAACCGTTGTGCACCCAAAAATAATACCAAATAAAACAGATAATGCAATTAGATAAGCTCTAATGTAGAAATGAGAGAAACGAAGTCTTTATTTATCCTGTCAGAATCAGATGTGAAAGTAACAGTAAACAAATACACTTTTCCTTGATTTATCAAAGCCAAAGTATTGCCGTTAGATTTACCAAACCAGTTGTAAGAAATTATTTTCTTGTCCCCCACTGTTGCAGTTTCAAAAGTCTGATTGGACAAATCAAAATGAGATTTCTGCGCATTCTTTTTTACCCATTCAGCAATGTCCACAATATTATCTCGCTCAAATATTTCTACTGACATAGAGCTTGAGACATTATCTAAATTTATTTGACCAAAAGAAGCGACGTCTCTGTTTTCTCTGTTGTCATTCAAAAGAAAAATACTTGAAGTAGTAGCTGTAGTGTTTTCAGTTAGAAAATACAAGTCTGTGTAAGAAAATTTTAAATGTAATTCTTTGTTTTCATAGACTTTTGTCTCGTAAACCCTGTCTTTTTTTATACCCCAAACAAGCCCAGCAATACCTAGTCCAAGCAAAAAAGCTACGATTCCCACAGCACCCCAAATCATCAAAAATTTTCTATCTGTTTGCATAATTTAGACATTTTACAGCCTTGTGCGATTGAGTGCAAATGGTTAAAGATTAAAAAATAAAGTGCTAAAAAGGGGGTCTCGAGCGCGACGGCGCGAGAGTTTCAGGATTTTTTAAGCTTCAAAAAATCCGTACCCTTTTTAGCACTTTGTTTTTGTTTATCTAGTAACCTCAATAGACACAGAAGGCTCTATTTCACTCATAGCTGAGATTGTTATGCGATCTGTAGAAGTATCTCTAGATATCTTGTATCCCGTATCATAGCTACCTTGTGTAGATTCTACCGAAGGATCATGCGGTATTTCTGATAAATACAGCGGTACGAGACATGGCCTAATATCAAATCCCCCACTAGATTTCATTATTTGCCCAGGACTTTCAGGAATCTCTGTTTGATTGCCAGAACAGACAAAAACACCTCTGTTGTCGGCAATATTTTGACCAACAGCATTTAATATCGCGTTTACATTACTCAACCTCTGCGAGTCACGAGCTTGCTTGAATTGTCGAGAAGGATTTATCGCCACCAAAACAATACCGGCTAAAATAGCAATGATACCGATGACAAGTAATATTTCTATTAAAGTAAAACCTTTCGAACGAAAACCCACACGATTTTTATTTTTTTTCATTATCACTTAGAAACCCAAGCGATATTTTCACAAGTAAATTTATTGCGCAACAAAACTTCCGCCAATCATTTCTCCATCTTCTTTACGTAAAAGTGTGTCTGTCTTTCTATCAAATTTTCCATCACCGTTTTCTTTGTAAATTCCCACATGATATGTCTGACCAGCTGTAGTACCTCTCAAAAGCGGAACAACAACATCAAAATGTTCTCCTGTAGAATAAGCGCGAGCGCCGAGAACATTACCAAGCTCACCATTTATATTTTCATGCACAGCTATCCAGCCGAGAGAGCTAAGTTTAGATTTTTTCACAGACACACTTTTTCCAGCTGATTGATCAGAAACTTCTATATAGTCAGTCGTACTTTGAATACTAGCGACCACAGCAGCCTGATTTTTTTCTACTTCTTGTTGCACACTTTTTGCTACATTCTCTGTATTTTTAGAAATCTTTATGTGACCGCCCCCTGCACCCCATATAAGATACCCGGTACCCATTCCAACTAATAATCCGGCAAAAGCAACACTCCCAACAAATTTTGTTCTGTTTGTTATTATCATGCCGGTATTATACACGCACTACTTCTCTGCTGGCAACTCTACGTAAAACGGTGACCCTTTTCCTTCGCCCTCTGACTCTGCCCATACTTTTCCACCATGAGCTTTTACTATTTCCTTTGCCACAAAAAGGCCCAGACCTGTACCACGAATGTTCATCTTGTTTGCATTCTCAGCTCGGCTAAACTTTGCAAAAAGCTTTGGTA
>CAYOFR010000016.1:0-3285 GCA_964403475.1 uncultured Candidatus Saccharibacteria bacterium
CCCTCTGCCATACCTATACCAGTATCCTTCACTGCAAATGTAATAGTACTTTTTACTGTATCTTTTTTAATAGAGATAGTGATAGAGCCAGCAGGAGTGTATTTTATAGAATTATCTATGATGTTTAGTAAGACTTGCTTAAATTTATCTAGATCTATCTTTACTAAATATTTTGAACGTGCGTCCACTTCAAAATTAAATTTTATGCCAGCCTTATCTATATTTGGCTTTTGCTCACCCAACACCTCTTTGACAACATCCTTTAAATCTAAAACCTTGAAATCATACTGCATTGTGCCAAGTTCTATTCGGGAAATATTTAGATAGACATTAACAACGTTTGTAAGAGTATTTGATGATTCATAAATTTTTTGCACGGCATCACGCAGATCTGGACTTATTTCACCGTAGTCACCCTCGAGTATCAGAGATGAATAGCCCTTCATGGCTGTGAGCGGACTTCGTAGCTGATGTGTCGCAAATGATACGAACTCTGTCTTCTGCTTGTCGAGTTCCTTGAGCCGATCGTTGGCACGCTCAAGGTTGCTGTTGGTGTTTTTTAGATTAACTGCGAGTTTTTCGATTTCTTCGCGTTGTTTTACTTCTTTGTTAACACTTCTTACAAGCAAAACTCCACCAACCATAGAAATTATAAAAGTTACGATAGTTAGATATCTGTTTGCAGTGGTACGGACAAAGAAAAGCTGTGAACCAACTAGAATAGATATCATCACAGAAAGAGCTTGGGTGGCAATTAATCTTATATCAAAAGTCTTGTATTTGACTATAAGATACGACAAAAAAGCAATAAAAATCGGCATTCCAAACAACCCCCACTGAGGAAGTCTCCAATCGTTTGTAATGGTACCTATTATATTTCCGAAAGATAAAGTCAGTAAGAACAAAAGAATTCCTAAAGTTGAAAGAAATATTTGAACTCTTGTAACAACAACATTTTTTAGTTTTCTAAAACTCTCCATTGAAAACAAAACTATCCATAGTGTGTATATAATTTCTACAACATAACCATACTGTGTTATTGGTCCCTCAATTGCCTCTCTATCACAATTAACAAGATTAAATCCTAGTATTGCAAAACGTGTTGATATAAAAAATATTGTTGGTAATAAAAGTAGAGAAATAAATATCTTACTCCTTAACGACGTGTCCTTACCTGTAATAAACATTTGAATAAAATACAAACAAACCGCATATATTATCGGTTCTATCAGATTCATAGCTGACCAGAAAAATATTGTAAATTCTGGTTTATTTGTTGCCCAAAGAATTAGATCAAAGAAAACCCATAGAGAAAAAAGAGAAACTATAATAAATAATGTTCTAGTAAGTAAAGACCTTGGATTCTTATACACAACAAATATACCAACGGTAAGAGAAATTATAAGTGGTAAAATATGAGAATAATATATAAAACGATCAAATACATTTTCTGAGATAATCAAAAAATTAGTAGTATCCCATTGACATGATTCTATTAAAGCATTTACTGTTTCACTCATTTTATATAAATTTCTGCTATTAAATCATTCCAAGAGTCACTTATATCAGGAATTTCATCCTCTGACACAAAAACTCTAAAATTTTTCTCCACAACAACATCATAGAAAGTATAGGCCAAAGAACAAATTATCAAGATAGTGAAGATAGCTATAAAATATTTTGATTGTTTGGTTAACATAAAAAAATTATATCACAAATCAAGGCAAGTCTAGAATACTACGTCTAAAATAGGTTGGTATAAATGGGAAATATCTTTTTAAAATTTTTTTTGGTAAATACTGTATAGATCTAATCTTTTTTCTACAGTTTTTCTCTCCACACTTACAATTCATATACCAATTAGGATCAATTTCTGTAATTGAATAATCAAACGTTATCTCGTCGCCGGGTTTCATATCACGCAATGCAACTAAAGTAACCCTGCCTCTTATACCAACGGAAGGATTACAAGAATGATTTATAAATTTAAATGGATAAGCAGGATCTAACCACTCATTTTTCCCAACACCAACCCAACATGGGTTATCTAAAGAATCCTCTTTTGATTGGTTTTCTTTTTTGCACACTTTTCCTTTCAGAAAAGAAACAAATTGCCCCCTCTTTACGTTTCTATTTACAAACAACCCATTTCCATCTATTTTACTTTTTTTTACTTCAATATATTTCATTGTTTGACTTATTAAAATTTCTGATAAAAAAATTATAAACAAAAAATATTTTATTTCAAAAAAACTTAAACCTAAAACGATCTGTTGCGAATATTGCGACCCCAAAATGCAAAACCACAAAAACAACAGGATAAACTAAATCACTCCATTTTTGCCATCTAATTAATACAACGAAGGTTAACAAAAGATAAGCAACTGTCCATATATACCAAGGTTTAGCATATTCCCTTAAAGGATCTCTTAAAACAGACAACATAATCGGTAAGAAAGAAATAATTGCAGTAACTACTAAAAATAAATTCGCATAGGTTGCTGAGTCATAGAACCACCAGATTAAGATAGCAAGACAATCCAACACAACCAACATTTTTTCAAAATTAGTAATTGGACTAAAATGCCCCCTATATATACATAAAATAAAGAGAGTTACAGCACTTAGAGCACAAACAATCGGTAATACATTTTTTATCCAATCTCCGGTAGAGAAAATATATGATCCCGATTCGAGAAGTGCACCAAAAGCCCAGATACTCCAACTAGCGGTATTTGGTTTAATGAGCCCCTTGTTAATGTGTCGGAAATAAACGATATACCCCAGAATTTGCAAAAATCCTGCCAAAATACCAATAAATACTGAGATTGCTGAAAAAAAAATGATAATATAATGAGGCATTTAATTTTTATTTTTCCTAGATTTTAAATAAACTTTTTTAAAGTAACCTGGTATAAAAGGAGAATACTTTTTGAAATTCTCTTCTGGTAAAAATTTTATTGATTTTATTATTTTTCTACAATTCTTAGCTCCACATGAACAAGGCATTTGCCATAAATCATCTGCCTCGATTATTGAATAATCGAAAGTTATTTCTTCACCCTCTTTAATATCACGTAAAGCAACGCACGTGACCTTACCCTTCACACCAGCAGAAGGATCACAAGAATGATTTATAAACTTAAAAAACTTATCAGGATCAATCCACTGATCCTGAGCAACACCGATCCAATTTGGATTGGCTAGCGCATCTTTTACACCCTTATTTATCTTAAATTTTAGTACTCCCTTTATTATTCTTATTGTTTCTCCAGCCTTAATATC
>CAYOFR010000017.1:0-1917 GCA_964403475.1 uncultured Candidatus Saccharibacteria bacterium
AAGGAAGCTAAAAAATAAGTTCCCACAAAAAAGACCTTATCAGGGTACGGATTTTTTGAAGCTTAAAAAATCCTGAAATGCTCGGCCCGTCGGCCTCGCAACCCCCTTCAAAGGTCTTTTTTGTTGTTCTTTTAAATATCCTTATTATTTGCTAGCATTGGTGTCACGGGCCTATAGTTTCAATGGTAAAACGTCGGTCTCCAAAACCGTTGTTCTCCGTTCGAGTCGGAGTGGGCCCGCCATTTATTTTAGGAATTCTGCGACTCTCTTTTTTATCTTTGCTTTTTCAGAAGTTGAAAACCAATTTATTCTTTTATCGCGCTTAAACCAAGTCATTTGGCGTTTGGCGTATTTTAGGATTTCTTTTTCGAGCGTCTGTATCATTTCTGCACGAGAAATTTTTTCTTGCAAATGTAATGCTAGATAGCGGTATTCTAGTCCAAAAGCGTTCATCTTTTTCCATGACATGCCAGCAGTGTGTAGTTTGCGAGCTTCATTTAGCATTCCTTTTTTGATGCGCGCTAGTAGTCGGTCATGTATTTTTTGCTGTAGTTTTTTTGCATCAGTTTTTATTCCAATTTGCAGTATTTTATAGTTGGGCTTTGAAGCATTTACAGCGGGAACTTTTCCTAGGGCGGTCGCTATCTCTATGGCCCTGATCAGTCGCGGTCGATTTTTTGCATCTATTTCACGGGCACGTTTCGGATCGAGTTTTTTTAGGGTTTTAAAAAGTTTCTCAGTTTCTTGTTTTTCTAGTTTTTCACGTAAAGATTTGTTGGGTGGTACTTCTGGTAAGACGATACCGTCTACTACAGATTGGATATAAAAGCCGGTGCCACCACATATGATAGGCACATTACCGCGTGCCAAAATCTCTTCAATTTTTTTCTCAGCTAATTTTTTAAAATCTGCGACAGTAAAAACTTTCCTAGAAAAAGGACTAGCCACATCAAGTAAATGATGTGGCACGCCCTTCATCTCTTTGCGAGTTATTTTTCCACTTCCAATATCTAGTTTCTTGTATACCTGTCTAGAGTCAGCAGAAATTATTTCTCCTTTAACTTTTTTTGCAATTTCTACAGCCAGATCACTTTTTCCAGAAGCTGTAGGTCCTAAAATTACAATAATCTTTTTCACCTTTTTAGTAGACGTAATATCCTACAGAATAATCGTAATTTACGTCGTAACTATTATCATAGTAATATCCACCATAGTATCCATCGTATCCGCCGTAATAGTATCCTCCACTTAAATTAGAATTCGTTCTTAGATCACTATTAGGACTCAAATCATTATTTGGACTTAGGTCACTATTAGGACTCAAATTATTGTGTGGACTCAAATCAGAATTTGGTCTCAAGTCTCTGTTTGGACTTAAGTCTCTGTTTGGTTTCAAATTTTTGTTTCCTTTTAAATTAGAATTTGGTCTAAGATTACTATTTGGTCTCAAGTCTCTGTTTGGACTTAAGTCTCTGTTTGGACTTAAATTATTTTTAGCAAGATAGTTTTCTTCTGTTTCTGTAGAAGCTCCAAGTACGGCTCCTTTTGGACAATCTGGATCATCTGCGTCTATTAGTCCGTCGCCGTCATTATCAATACCGTCATAACATTTAGGACAGTCAGGATCAGCTGGCATATCTGTAGAGCCGTCGCCGTCATCATCGATGCCGTTGAAACAAAGGCCGTACCATTCTATAGGGTATGGGGTATCAGACTTAAACTCAGACAAGGCAAAAGAAGGCATAGAAATAGCCATCAAAAGTAGTAAACTTATAAAGAATTTCGTATTAGTCATGGGCAGTATACTAATACATAAAAACACAAAAGTCAAGCCCTAAGATGTGCCGCGGGAGAGAATCGAACTCTCATGGATTGCTCCGCACGATTTTGAGTCGTGTGCGTCTACCAATTCCGCCA
>CAYOFR010000018.1:0-8958 GCA_964403475.1 uncultured Candidatus Saccharibacteria bacterium
GACGCTCTTTTTCTGAGGAAAACTCAAGGGTGATCTATCAGTTCACCGTCTGTGTGGGGCACGATTTTCTTTTCTATGGAGGACATTCGCAGTACAGGCACCATCTGAACGCAGACAGGCTGATGGCAGCAGTCGATTTCATCAAGAAGAAGGAGATCAAGGGGATTCAGGATGACATGATGGCACTTCTTGATGAGGTGAAGGTGAAGGGCATCGATCCTGATGTGCACGAAATCCGGATGAACCAGATCATCAAGCGACGTCTCGGAATCTTTGCCTTTGATGTCGTCGTCCGGTCTAGCCGTGTTCATTTTGACAGGATCCACGACAAAAGACTCTTTGAGCATGGAGTCGTGGTGTCCGAACTTGATGCAACCATCAGGTCTGGCTCTCTCAAACTCGTGCCGATTTTCCCTTTCCTGCTTGTCAGGAGGTGGAAAAATGACATCGGAGTTCGGAGTCAAAGTGAGTTCTTCAACAAGCTTTGGTTTGCCAAGGAATCTGTCCTGAAGCGCGCTGAAGAAGCGTACTCAAAGAGAAAGGCAGAAACCTCTCTTTGAATGGTGGTATTTTCCACCAAACGTGTTCGGTCGTTACACCGAAACAGCTCTCCGAAAGGAGAGTTTTTCTTTTTGTTGACGATTTTAATATTATGGGTTATTATTTTTTTAGAGGTTGTTTTTTGAACTATCACCAACTTACGCAAGGAGTAGCCATGAAGATCGTAGATGAGGAAGTGTCTCGTGTCAGTGCGCAGGCCCAGATGGATGAATTTCTTCGGGCTTGTGATGATCGTGAGCTTCGTGATGTCATCGTTGAGCTTGGTTGTCGTGTCATCGAGGGCCGTCTCAAGCTTTTCATGGACGGCATTGCATGTCCCGATCTCGACAAGCAGATGAAGCAGAACGCCAAGAAGTTTCTGCCGGCTCTTGAGGGCAACAACGTCCTCGAGAACTGGAAGAAGCGGATCGGTCAGAAGTCACACGGTCTCTGGATCTTTGATGAGGACTTCTGGGTTGGCGTGCGCAAGCTGGGATGAAGATGGTGGGGGAAACCAAAAGCAAAGGCCCGCGACACAACGTGTCGCGGGCCTTTTGACTTGTATTTAATTTTTTACGAATTATTTTTTACTCTTAGCTTAGCTTGTTTTGATTTATCTAATTTGGGGAGCTTGATTATTAGTAGTCCATGTTTTTCTATCGCTTCTGATTCTTCTATTTCTATTTCTTGTGGAAGCATTATTGTGCGAGAAAAACTACCCCAATACAACTCTTGGTTGAAGTAATCTTCATCACGAATCAGTCTCTCTGATTCTCTTTTTCCTTTTATGGTGACCATATCGCGGGTAATACTAATATCTAAGTCTTCTGGTCGTACACCAGCTACCATAGTTTTTATTATTATATCTGTAGATGTTTGATATACGTCGACTGTGAGTTGTCCCTCTCCGACTTCCTCTTCTTCCCATTCTTTTTCAAAAGAACTAGGAGTATTGGAAGGACTTTTTCTTGTTTCTAGCGCAAAATCCTCGTCTACTTTTACAGCGCCCGTGAGTTTTTCAAAAAATGATCTCTTGATTGACATGAATATCTTGTTTTAATGTGCTAAACTTTTTATCTTTTCAAAAAATAACATAAGTCCTACTACGCCAAGCCACAATACTGAGAATACTACTAGGGTATTACTGCCGTTCTCATCCATTATAAATAAATTAAAGATAGTATGCAATGCGATAGCTACAATAAGTCCAATAAAAGTATAGTGATTTCTCTTTTTTGGTTTTTTGTAGAAAGAAAATGCTATAAAAATACCAATAGTAGCGGATGCTATGATGTGCAATAAACTCGCTCCCACAAAGCGTAGGTTGCCGGTGATTATTGTGTCAGCCAGATAGCTATTACTTATGAAATTTGTCGCACCGTTTAGGTTTTCTATCATTGGTGAAAGTAGAAAGAGGGTATTTTCTATAGCCACAAAGCCAAGGGCGGTTGTAATAAGGTAAATAACGGCATCTATTGGTTCATCAAGCTCTTTTCTGTGAAAAACCGCAAAAAAACTAGATCCAAATTTAAAAAGCTCTTCTACTGTTGCCCAAAGTAGTAAAAGTATTGTTGGGTAACCTGAAAAATATTTTGAAGCTAAAAATTGGAAGGGAATAACTAATGGAACAGCAAACATCCCAGCAAAGAAAGCCCTAGCCAGTAATTTCTTTGGCTCTGGTGATTTATTGTCTTCACGAAGCCAAAACCATAGCCAGAATAGTGCTGGTAATATGCCAGCTAATACGGCAAAAATAAATGAGTATGAACTTAGCATGTTTGTTTATATAGATAATAACATATCGACTGCTTTGTTTTTGTGGTATAAAAAGTGTTATCAACATCTTGTAAAACATAAAAATATGTGTTGTAAATTTTACGGTGTGAAAACTTTTATAAAAGACAAATTGTAATCTCATATGTTTTATAAAATGTCTTTTACGATAAGCCTAAAATTATAGATTTAATAAAGGACAAATTGTAATTAATACAAAAGACATAAAAATTTTGAATTAATAAAAATAGTCAGTATTTAAGCAATATAATTTCGCTTGTTTCGTTGACTTTGGTGATTGTTTGAGTGAAAATTCTAACTAAGAAAACATTAGAATTTTTTAAGAAATAATCCTAAAAAAAATGAATCCACGGAAAAAGTTTGTTTTTCTCAGCAGAGCAGTATTTTCAATATTTGTATTTTTCGTATTTTTATCTGGGGTTTCTTTTGATGCACAAAATGTCTTTGCTCAGGATAAAAAATGTGAATTCATAAAAGGTGAGATAAGATTTGGATCAAAAAATAATGATCCTGTAGAAATAGCAAAACTCCAGTACTTTCTAAAACAGTATGAGGGTTTTTCTAATTTACCTGTAAATGGCTCTTTTGATATCCAGACAGTAAATGCTGTAAAAACATTTCAGATAAAATATAGTGCAGACATTTTGAAGCCTTGGGGTTATGAAAAACCAACGGGAGTAGTATATTTCCTGACACAAAAAAAGATTAATGAAATCGTTTGCGGTACAAACATTGCTCTTACTCAAGCTCAAATAAAAGAAATACAAGATTTTAAGTCATCTAAAGATGTAGTGAAAGATGTTGTAGAAAAAAGTGAGCCGATTGTAGAAAGTGCTCCTATTCCAACAGATACTACACCCAAAACAGAAGATGTTTCTGTAAAAAAAGATTCAGATATTTTAATTGAGTTGGGCGAAGATGTATTAAAAGAAAACTCTGTTTCTACTAATAAAAAAATATTTGGAGGTTGGTTTTCTTCTTTTGGCACAGAGGCTACAACTACACAATCATCCATATTTTCAATACCGCACGGCATCAATGCTGTCGAAGCGGTTGTGCTGTTTATTGTGACGGTTCTTTTCTTGAATGTATTATCTACTGTTGTTAGTTTGAAAAGGTCCGCTATATTTGTGGTTGGTACTCTTATTGCCACCGCTCTATCTATAGTGTTCAATCGTTCTTATATGGTCATACCTTTTGTTTTGGTCTTGGGGGTGTCACTCTATATTTTCCTAAAACATACTTTCATAAAAGATGAAGAAACCTTCTCAGAACCTAAAGAGGATTTAAAACGGGAACACGGAGAAATGGCAAAGGAGACTGTAGTTGAATTGGTACCAGAGATACAACATGGTCCAGAAAATGTCGTTGTCCCAATGGAAGAGCCAGAACCAATAATAGAACCTGCGGTTGATATCGAATTAGATCCTGCTGTTTTAGAAAAAGTGCCAGAATTGTCTACTCAAAAAGAAGTAAAGATAATAATGGGTCATGTTGTGAAAGAAAATCCACCAGTAGAAGAAAAGAAGGATTAGAGTTTTAAATTTCCTTCCGCTTTTATTTTTTTAGGATCAGTATTTAGAATCTCTTTATTATTTAAAAATTGAATATATCCAGCCATTGCTATAATTACAGCATTATCTGTTGTGAGTGACATGTCTGGTATAAAGACTCTCATTTGAGGAATTTTTTCTTCCAGTTTTAAAAATTCTTTTCTTATTTGTTTGTTTGCTATTACACCACCACCTATTATTAAAGATTTGGCGTCGTATTCGTGTATGGCTTTTTCTGTTTTCTTTAAAAGTACTTCTACGACCGCATCTTCAAATGCATTAGAAATTTGCTGTTTTATTTTGTCTGTAAGCGTTGGTATTTCTTTTATTGTATAGAGAACCGACGTTTTTAGGCCAGAAAAAGAAAAATCAAAATCGTTGCTATTTATCATTGGTCGTGGAAATACAAACGGGTTTTCTTGACCACTATTTTCTATGCGTTCTTTTTCTGCAAGTTTAGAGATTTCAGGTCCGCCAGGATATGGAAGAGAGAGCATTCTGGCCACCTTGTCGAATGCTTCACCTACAGCATCGTCTCTTGTTGAACCTATTACTTTATATTTACCCCAATCAGAAATATGTACTATTTCTGTGTGCCCACCGCTTATTAATAAAGCTAGGGCAGGAAAGGTGATTTTGTTTTGTGCTGATGTTAATACGGAAAGAATATGGCCCTCCATGTGGTTTACTGGTATGATCGGAATTTTCCATGTATGACTGAGTGCTTTTGCAAAGCTGATACCAACCCAAAGAGCCGGTTCGAGTCCTGGACCGTATGTTACTGCTATGGCATCAATTTCTGGGCGATTTGTTTTTTCTAAAAATTCCACGGTCATTTCATATAGACCGTCTTCTTTTTCTAGGATTTCTTTTAGTAGATTTTTTTGTTCTTCAGATAAGGGTGGTATTTTTTTCTCTTCTAATGGCGTTGTTTCTAGAAGGTTTTTCAAGAGTGGAACAAGGTTTTTCGCGTGCTCACGTTTTGCAATTGTAGGGAAGACCCCACCGTATTTTTCGTGGATCTTTGTTTGCGAAAAAAGAGATGTGCCGATTACAGAAAAAACAGGGTTGTTTTTTTCGCCCAGTTTTTCAGAGGCTTCTATTATACTTAGTGCT
Source organism: uncultured Candidatus Saccharibacteria bacterium (assembly GCA_964403475.1). Classification (GTDB taxonomy): domain Bacteria; phylum Patescibacteriota; class Minisyncoccia; order Phycocordibacterales; family CALRHW01; genus SICJ01. Next base: position 5,004 of record CAYOFR010000018.1, read on the forward strand.
GTTTCGTCACAGCTTGTTTCTATTCCAAGGATTTTCATGTTTTTACTACAACACCATAACATTTGATTGTGTTTTAGACAAAATAAAAGCCGCCGAGCCCTAGGGCTCGGCGGCAACAGTTCACCCCTCTGTTTGTTTCATGATGACGTTGATATCGACCGACTTTCTGTAGTGGTCGATATCTTTTTCCACCATCCCAGCTCTTCTCAGCTCCTTCAGATCTCTTTTGAGATCGTGTGTTGCGTGTTCGAGTTTGATTTCCGAGGATTTTTTCTTGGAAAGTAGTGCTCTGGTGTGTGCCTCCTTTTCTGCCAGTTCTTTCAGGTGTTTTTCCGCCAGCCATTTGATGTCATGCATCTCAAGTGCAACAACCTGTTCGGGTCGGAGGGAAAGTGTCCTACCCAAGGTCTTGACCCACTCATAGAAGCCTTCTAACAACTTCCGGCTTCCACTTGAGAGGCTTTCGTTTTTCTTGCTCCATCTGATATAGAGCTGGGCTATCGCTGTGGGGTCATCAATACCACTTCTTTCTTGCCAGTAGTTTTTGATTGAAGTAGTAGTGCTTCTCTCCACACTTGCAATCCACCCAAATCTCCTTTTCTCGGTTGCTTTTCTTTCTGCACCCCCAAAGTAGATCATGGTGTCTTCTTCTGCAAGTCCGCAAATTACGAGAACCCTGTGGACTTTGATGAATTCATTTTTCGAAGAGTGAAAAAGTTTCATCACCGTCTTGTTGTTCTTCGATTCAAGCTCTTCTCTGAGTTCGTTGAGGTCCTCCACGATGTTGATCAGGTGCTCCAAAGCTAGATGACGAAGATTTTTCATACCTGTTTCCAAGACCTTTCGCGTCTCAAGCGAAAGAATTTCGGAAACACCGTCAATCCACTTGTTTAGCGTGGATACGTGCTTTAGGTTTTTCCTTTCTTTTTCATTTCCGATTCTGATTTCGGCTGCGACCAGAAATGGATCACAACCAACTTCTTCAATCCAGTATGCCCGAATCGTCGGGTGCACGATGGCGCCCATGTCAGAGATTCGAACAACGTATTCTGGAAGATTCTTCATGTGAAAGTACTCCAGGTTTTATTCTGAAGAAATGGAGAGTTCGCACTCTGCGTCATTTCGTTTAAACCTTGTCGCTGGTGATTGCGGGTTCTGACTATTAGACTATATCTTGTGCTGTGGTTGGTCAAATAAAAAACCGCCACACGTGGTGGCGGTTTTTTATTAAACAAAATTACATTCCTGATGAACTGCTAACACTTTTCTTGTGTGTAGCCAAAAGATATATAGCTGATAGTCCCACTAGTATGTATACGATTCTTGAGATTGATGCGCCTAGAATGTTCTCAACGCCCCATGAGAATAGGCCGATTAGAAGCCAGTTTAGTCCACCAATCACTAGTAGTATAAACGCCAATGTATGAATTCCTTTCATATTTTTTCTAATTATTAATAATTAGTACTATTTGTACTTGATACTATTATATCTTTTTTGTTTGTCTGTGTATAAAAGTTATTCACAGTCCAGGTATGATCTTTTTTGTGAGCCGAATCGTGATGGAACCAGGTGGATCCATTGCCTCGTAAGGCTTTTTTAGCCTTTTAAACGTAACATAAGCGACCCTTGTCGAGCGTAGTAAAAAGTCTAATATTTGCTCAAAGCAAACCACTTGTTCTGAAATCCGGCCTTCTTCAATGTCCTCATTACGAAATCAGTCTTGTCTCCAATATACGTATCTTTTCCCGAGGGGTCTTTCGCTATGAGTTCCTTCTTGAGCTTGCCGTATGCGTCCCTGTCTTCATCATGCTCTCTTAGGTAGTCCCTGATCAAAATCTGCCGTTCCAAAAAGCTCCCTCTATCGTTGTATGTAATTGAAAGATGGAATTGGGTCGGGTTGCCTTTTCTGAACAGCCATCGCTCACCAGCGTTTGATTCATCGATTTGTGGAGCTTCAGAAGGATAACCAAGCGTGGAAAGCGGCTCAATCAAATCTTGAGCGTCTTTCCATGACGGAACGGTGATTGTAATATCTATAATCGGCTTTGAAGCCAGCCCAGGGATCGAAGTGCTTCCGATGTGTTCAATTGAGATTATCTTATCTCCGAGTAAGTTTTTGATTCTCCGAGCTTCATCTTTATACATTTCTCTCCATTTCGGATCATAGTCCTGCACTTCCGTGTGAGACAGATCGGGTTTTTCTGCAGTTGGTTCCATGGATCAATTTTATCACTTTTAATAAAACCTGAAAGCAATTCGACCCTTCTCGAGTACTCGAACTAGCTCTCTAAATGGTGACCCTACCGCGAATCGAACCCGGGTTTGCGCCTTGAAAGGGCACTGTCCTAACCGTTAGACGATAGGGCCGTATAACTCACAGAATATAACACTTTTAATATAAAAAGCAAAGCGTTAGCCATCTTTTATAAAGGACATTTTATTTTATAAAGGACAAATCTTAAATTTTAAGTAATTTATATCTAAAAACAGGTCTTACAACACAAGAAATGCTGTTTTTGTATTGACTTCTTTGTTCAAAGGTTTTATGTTGATTTGTGTATGAAAATCTTGATCGCATATTTTTCATTTCTTTTCTCTAAGACTGTTAAGTTTCAACTTTCCCTTTTGGCCGTGTTGTTTTTTCTGCTTAGTTTTCCTGCACAGGTCACCATATCTCCAGTGACAGCTGTTTTGGATAGTGTTGATGTTGTGGATACTGTGTCTACCATTACAGATATTGCTGATGCTGTGCCTTTGGAGACAGTAGAAAATGTGGATATCGCAAAAGATTCAATTCAGGCAGAGATTTCTGGAAAAGAATCTGAAAAAGAAAAAACTGGATCAACTCCTGCTATAGTTTCAAGCCAAGATGAAAAAATAGACGCCGGTGTCGTCAATGATGTAGCTGATATAAATATCTCTGATGAGAAAACAAGTTCTGGACGTAAAGAAAAATCTGAACCTGTTTTTGCTGTCTTGCCTTCTATGTTTCTTTTACAAAATCAGACACCTAGTGATATATCACCGATTTGGTCTCAAAAAATAGACAGCACAACAGTGAATGGACCAACTCTATCAGATCAAGATAGGTACGGTGTATCTGTGGCAAATCTAGGCGACTTAGACGGTGATGGTGTTACTGATATTGCCGTAGGATCTCATCGTAGTGATGTTGGTGGTGTGGATAGAGGATCTTTGTTTATTCATTTTAGAAATGCAAATGGTTCAATAAAATCTACTTACGTAATCAATAGTCAGACGCCTGGTGCGCCAGCTTTGTCAGACGGAGATCTTTTCGGTGTATCTGTGGCAAACATTGGAGATTTAAACGGTGACGGTGTTACTGATATCGTTGTTGGTTCATATGCAGACGATGCTGGTGGAGAAAACCGTGGCACAGTGTACATAATTTTCTTAAATAATAACGGTTCAATAAAATCTTTTAAAAAAATAGACAACAATACTCCAAACGGTCCATTTGGATTGAACGATCTCGATAGATATGGTGCTGCCGTGGCAAATATCGGTGATAGAGACGGTGATGGCGTTAATGATATAGCTGTCGGAGCACAGTACAACAATGTCGGTGGTGTAGATAAAGGCGGGTCTGTGTTTATGCATTTTTTGAATACGGATGGTTCTGTGAAGTCTACAAAGGTTTTCAATTACATGACATCAAACATAGTGCCTTCAGGAATGACTTTGAAAGAAGCTGATTATTACGGTCTTTCTATTACAGATCTTGGTGACATAAATCACGACGGCGTGAGAGATATTGCTGTGGGTGCTGTGGGAGATGCCTCAATGGGTACAAGTACTGGTGCTTTCTATATTCACTTTATGAAAGCAGACAATTCAATTGCCTCAACGGTAAAAATAAATGGCGATACACCAAACGGTCCAGATCTTCATGCTTTTGACTACTATGGAACAATTGCGAACGTTGGTGATTTG
>CAYOFR010000019.1:0-4746 GCA_964403475.1 uncultured Candidatus Saccharibacteria bacterium
TGTGTGTCAAAATAATCCCTTGAACCAACCATTGAAAGTATTTGTCCCGTTTTTGGATCTATAGCAACTTCTGCAATATTTTCTGCTTGATGATTTTTTGCATTGTCTAATGCATATTTTTTAGCTTCCTCCTCCATCATTTGTTGAAGCTTGTAGTCTAGAGTTGTTATTACTTTAAAACCACCTTCTTCTAACACTTGTTCGCCATATTTTTTTTCTAGTAAATCTTTTACAAACATTACAAAGTGAGGAGCTTTTATTCCGCCGTCTTCTTGTGGTTTAAATATTACAACCTCTTCTTTTGCTTTTTTATATTCATCTTCTGTGATGTATTTATTTGAAAGCATTTCTTTCAAGACCAGATCCTTTCTTTCATCGAGAGCTTTTCTGTTTTTGTATGGAGAATAATAAGAAGGAGCCTTTGGTAGGGAGGCAAGATATGCTGATTCGGCGATTGTTAAATCAGACGCTCTTTTGCCAAAAAATTCATTACTTGCTTCTTCTACTCCGTATATACTTCCTCCGTATGGAATCTCATTTAAATACATTGAAAAGATTTCGTCTTTTGTCAGTATCTTTTCTAGTTTAATTGCCAGAACCCACTCCTTTACTTTTCTTGTTATACTTTTTTCTCCAGTTAAAAGAGAGTTTTTTACTACTTGCTGTGTGATTGTTGATCCTCCCTGGCTAAACTGCATTGTTTTTAGGTTTGCAAAGATAGCTCTTATGAAAGAGGAAGGTTTTACTCCGCCATGGCTATAAAAATCTTTGTCTTCTATTGATAAAGTCGCGTCTTTTACGTGTTTTGATATTTGATCAAATGGTATTACGGTTCTCTTGATATTTTGGTATATGTCGTAAAGCAAAACTTCCCCTGTTCTGTCGTATATTTTTGTGGATTGAGAGACCTTTCTTTCTTGGAAAGAATCCAGGGTAGGGAGTTGGAATGTTGCAACCCAGAATATGAATACAGATATCATCAATATTCCTATACCGAGACAAAACAGGACGACATTTTTTAAACCACTTTTTTTCAAAAAACGCTTAAATGTATAGTCTTTTTTCATAACCTCTAATTTTAACATATTACGGACAGATTATCTGAATACCAAAAACAGGGCAATTATGTTAAATTAACAGCATGATTAAAAACTTTTTTAAATCTAAACCCACAAATACGGACCCAGAGCTTATTAGGGATATTTTGACACGAGGTGTTGAGGATGTTTTTGTAAAAGAAAGTCTAGAAAAAAAACTTTTATCTGGGAAACCACTGAGAATAAAGTTGGGTTTTGATCCAACCGGCCCAAATATTCACATAGGTAGAGCTTTTATATTAAGAAAACTAAAAGTCTTTCAGGATTTAGGACATAAGATAGTTTTTATTGTCGGTGATTTTACTGCTCAAATAGGCGACCCGTCAGACAAACTAGACAAGAGGCCAATGATTTCAAAAGAAATTATAAATAAAAATTTAAAAAATTATAAAAAACAAGTAGGAAAAATTATAAATTTAAAGAAGGCCGAATTTCATTACAACAGTGCATGGCTTTCAAAGTTACGTTTTCAAGAGATAACAGAGCTTGCTGAAAGTTTTTCTGTTCAGCAAATGATTGCACGACGCAATTTTAAAGATCGAATGGAGAAAGGGGAGGAAATATCTTTAAGAGAGTTTATATATCCTTTGATGCAGGGATATGACTCGGTGATGGTCAATTCAGATGTAGAAATAGGTGGATTTGACCAGCTTTTCAATTTGAAAGCCGGACGGACTGTGCAAAAACACTATGGCATGGCTGAGCAGGACGTTTTGACAGTTCAGATGCTTGAGGGAACAGACGGAAGAAAAATGTCTACTAGCTGGGGTAATGTAATAAATATTACAGACGAACCAAACGATATGTTTGGAAAAGTAATGTCTATTAGAGACAACCTAATTTCAAAATATTTCTTGCTTTGCACAGATATGCCTGAAGCAGAGATAAATGCTATAGAAAAGAGTTTTGAAATGGGTTCAAATCCTCGTGATGCAAAGATGAAGTTGGCGTTTGAGATAGTCTCTATTTATCACGGAAAAGAAAAAGCAGAAAAAGCAAAACAAGCATTCATAGATACTTTTCAAAAAGGTGTTGTGCCAGAAGATGTAACAGAGATACACGTGTTACCGGATGCTTTGTTTGTAGACGGTTTGTGTTCTGCTGGAATAGTAAAATCAAAATCAGAATTTAGGAGACTGGTAGAAGAGGGGGCCGTACAAAATATGGATGATGGTACGAAAGTTTCAGATCCAAATTTTAAAGTTTGGAAAGATGCTACTTTTAAGGTTGGGAAAAGGCGTTTTGTTAAAATTAAAATAAAAGCATAAAAAAACGGCCCGAGGGCCGTTTTTTTATATTACATAGAGTCTTCGTCTGATGACACTTCATCGTCATCAAACGCCTCCTCTAAGTAGTCATCACTCACTTCTTCTCCTTCGTCTCCTCTTTCTTCTTCGATTTGAGTGTTATCGTTCATTTCCTCCATATTTTTTATGAAAATTATTTGTAATAATTCACGAACCCACTATTTGTATCAAATGATAAAATTTTTGCAAATCTTTTGCTGAGTTTTTGTGGATAACGGTTTATCTGATAGAAAACCTCTTCGATGCTGTATGTGTAAGTCCTATGGCAATAGCGTCAAATTCGTCATCTATTTTGGCTTTTTCTGGTATTTTTATTAGTCTTTTTGTCATTGAGATAACCTGTTCTTTATTGCTTTTTCCGTATCCTGTGACGGCTATTTTTATTTCAACGGGTTTATATTCATAAATGTTTAAATTCTTTATTGATGCTTCGTATATTATTACCCCACGGGCTTCAGCTACCCGCATTGCTGTTTTTTGGTTGTTGCTAAAGAAAAGGTCTTCTATTGCCATATCATTTGGCTCATATTTTTCTATGATATTTTTTATTTCTTGACCAAGTAAACAGAGTCTTTGTGCATGATCAATTTTTGCAGAAGTTTTAAAACATTCAGAAAAAAGAAGCTCTTCTTTTGAGTTGCCGTTTTTTTCTATTACAGCTACTCCCATTCTTTCATAGCCCGGATCGACTGCTATGACGCGGGTATATTTATTCTGCGTTTGTGTAGACATCTTGGACTTCGTCGTTTTCTTCTAGTTCATTTACTAGTTTTTCTAAAAGGGTACCGTCTTCTTCTGAAATCGGAACAGTGGTCTTTGGTATCCATTCTCCGGCAGTTTTTTCAAAAGCCCATGTTGCAGCACCTATTCCAGCAAGTTCAAATCCGTTGTTTGCGAGGATGTGTTTTATTTCTTGAGCAGCCTTGTTTCTGTTGTCTGTGAGCGCGTCTATTACTATTGCGCATCCTCCCGGACCATAGCTTTCGTATGTAATCAATTCTAGATCAGTAGCTTGTGTTGTGGCTTTTTTAATAGCGCGGTCTATATTTTCATTTGGCATATTTTCAGCACGAGCTCTTTCTATTGCTGTTTTCAAAGAGGGGGAATTTAAATTACCGCCACTTTTTTTGGCTTCTTGAGTGATTATTTTTGCAAACTTAGAAAATATTTTGCTTTTTTGTGCATCTGTCTTTGCTTTCTGTCTTTTGATCTGTGACCATTTATTGTGTCCTGCCATATTATTTTTTATTAATGTGTAAGTATCCTGCGTCTGTGAGCACTCTTCCTCTCGGTGTTCTTTCTAAAAATCCAACCTGCAGTAGATATGGTTCATTAAATTCTTCTATCGTTGCTTGTTCTTCTGAAAGAGAGGCTGCTAATGTGTTTAATCCTACCGGGCCACCTTTAAATTTGTTGGCTATTGTTTCAAGTATTGTTCTATCAGAAGGAGAAAGTCCGACCTCATCTATACCAAGAAGCGACAGGGCCTTGTCTACCATTTCTTTTGTTAGAGATTGTTTGTGTACCTGAGCAAAATCTCTACAGCGTTTCAAAAAGTAGTTTGCTGTTCTTGGTGTAAACCTACTTCTTTTTGCTATTTCTTGTACGGCACCTTCTTCTATTTCTATGTCTAAAATCTTTGCTGATCTACGGACAATCTCTTCAATTTCTTTTTGACTATAATATTCAAGTCGGAAAATTCCTCCGGAAAAGCGCGATCTAAGCGGTGAGGATATTAGAGCTACGCGTGTCGTTGCAGATATTAGTGTGAAAAGGGGGAGTTCTAGCTGAATGGTTCTTGCTGATGGCCCTTTTCCTATAATGATGTCTAGCACACCCGACTCCATCGCTGGATATAGCACCTCTTCTATTGTTTTGTTAAGTCTGTGGATCTCGTCTATGAAAAGAATATCTCCATGCGAAAGATTTGTAAGTATTGAGGCAAGGTCGCCAACTTTTTCTATGGCTGGGCCAGATGTTATTTTTATTTGAGCGCCAATTTCTTTTGCTATGAGGTGGGCTAGGGTAGTTTTTCCGAGACCAGGTGGACCGTAAAATAAAATGTGTTCAGGCGGATGATTTCTTTCTCTGGCCGCTGTCAGTAGTATATGCAGATTATCTTTTATGTTTTTTTGGCCTATGTACTCGTTCCATTTTGAAGGACGAAGTGTCTGGTCTAGGGAATTAAGGTCTTTTCCACTAAATGTTTCATCGTTATTTTGCTCTTTTTGGGAAGAAGGCTTTTTCATATGCTAATTATATACAAAAACACCCATGAGCCATATATACTTGACAGTTACTCTTTTATATGCTAAGCTATTGTTGTCTTTGAAATAAAAGAG
>CAYOFR010000020.1:0-2502 GCA_964403475.1 uncultured Candidatus Saccharibacteria bacterium
ACATGGCGAGGAGATGCTCCTTCAGGCTCATCTTGCGACGATGATTGCGGTGTCTCTGACACATGGCGTACCTCCCTGGAAAGTGCGACTCGTTGTATATAATACGACATGAATAGTATTTGTCAAATATACCTTCCGTCTGTTATGATTTTCAACATGAAATCAGGAAAAAAAATCCTAGTGTCGGGTATTCAACCGACTGGACGACCACACATTGGTAACTATTTCGGCGCGATGAAGCAAATGATTGATCTGCAGGATGAGCACGACTGCCATATATTTATTGCAGATTTACACGCTCTCACGGGCGTAAATGATTCGGCACAACTTTCCCAAAACACCCTCGACCTAGCCATCGACTACCTCGCTATTGGCCTCGACCCGAAAAAGGTCACAATATACAAACAATCCGACATACCTCAGACAGCAGAGCTAGCTTGGATTTTCAACTGCATCACTACGATGCCATACCTCGTGCGCGCACATGCTTTCAAAGACGCCGAAGCAAAAAATCATGAAATAAACGTCGGAGTTTTTGATTATCCTCTACTAATGTCAGCAGATATTTTGCTTCCAGAGGCAGACGTAGTGCCTGTAGGCGCCGACCAGAAACAGCATATAGAAATAGCACGCGATACAGCAGAAAAGTTCAACCGACTTTTCGGTGAGACTTTCAAAATGCCTGAAGCTTTGATTGTAAAAGACGTCATGACTGTCCCAGGCACAGACGGACAAAAGATGAGTAAAAGCTATGGCAACACTATTGGCCTTTTTGCTAGCGATGATGAGATCATGAAAGCTGTAATGAAAATACCGACAGACTCAAAAGGTGTAGATGAGCCAAAAAATCCTGATGAATGCAAAGTTTTCGCACTACACAAACTTTTTGCCAGCGCAGACGAGCTAGCTGACATTCGTGCAAGATATGAAAAGGGTGGACTCGGATACAAAGAATCAAAAGAAATTCTCGCACGCAACATTTCAGCATTCATCACACCACTTCGCACAAAACGCGAGAAGATAGCGCAAGACACAGAATTTATTATGGACATTTTGAAAGATGGAGGAAAAAAGATTAAAATGCACGCAGAAAAGAAAATGAGAGAAATACGGGCAAAGGTGGGATTGGCTTTTAAGCAATAATCAAGATATTTAAAAATTAGGCAAACAAAAACCCCGCAACAACGCAGACTCGGGGTCTTTTGTTGTACGAGGTGTGGTGATGGGTTGTGTTCGCTTACCCGTACACCCTCGACCTTTTTTTGTAGTCGGACTCTAGGCTTGCAGCACACGAGAAGCACAAGGAGAGCGCCGTGAGCTGCAGAAAGCAATAAGTCGTCATTTGCCAGGGGTACCCAAAGATCGTGGTTGTCGGGGTGACCTTTCCTTTTGGAGCAGGGTTTTTGAGGGTATGGGTAAAGCCCAGGTTGTCGTTCGTAAACAAGCGCAGATTGTGAGCTTGGGGCACTGTCGGGGAGACATCCTGGACATCTGCGATGTTGAGCGTAGGATAGCCAAAGGCAACGCTTGCAACAAATGCAGAAGCAACAATCGCAAGCATCTTGGTCTTCATGTGATCTTCTCCTGCTAGTGTAGCTAGCGTGTGCGGGGGTGTAAATGTACGTATTTAAAAGAATTCTATGACCAACCTTGGATTGTGTCAAAAAAAACAATTAGATCGTCACTTATTTTTCACATATTGAAAAACATTAATAAAAAAGCTATTCTTAGGCCTATGGAAAGAACATATATTAAGGATTTAAAAGATTTTATCGGCAAAGAAGTGCTACTCAAAGGCTGGGTGGATATTCGTCGTGATCATGGCAAACTCATTTTCATAGACATGCGCGACGCGTCTGGAAAAGTGCAAATGGTTGCGCTTCCAAATCACACAGAAGCACACGCTCTCGCAAACACAGTGCGCACAGAATGGGTCATTGAAGTCAAAGGAAAAGTAAATCCTCGTCCAGAAAAAATGATAAAAGCAGGCGAGCTCAACGGAGAGCTTGAAATAGAAATCCTCGACATGAAAGTGCTCAACGAAGCACAAACACCTCCTTTTGACGTAGGCTCTGACGGTCGCGACATCAACGAAGAGACTCGTCTCAAATATCGCTACCTTGATTTACGCCGACCGAGAATGCAAGCAAACATTCGCAATCGCCACAAAGCGATACAGTTTGTGCGCGAGTTTTACACAAGCGAAGGTTTTACAGAAGTCGAGACACCATATCTGACCAAGTCTACACCGGAGGGTTCTCGCGACTACATTGTGCCTTCTCGCCTAGATCAAGGTAAATTTTACGCGCTTCCACAATCTCCTCAGCAATACAAACAATTGTTGATGGTTTCAGGACTGGAACGCTATTTCCAGTTTGCGCGTTGTATGCGCGACGAAGATTTGCGCGGAGATCGTCAACCAGAATTTACTCAGCTCGATATGGAAATGAGTTTTGTTGAGCGCGACGACGTAATGGAACTCAACGAACAACTCTTCATTCC
>CAYOFR010000021.1:0-16474 GCA_964403475.1 uncultured Candidatus Saccharibacteria bacterium
GTACCGGTAACGTCTCAGAAGAAAACCTAATACCCTTTGGATAATAAGTATACAAAAATACCAAGAAACGCGGGTTATATGCAGGAAAGTATCCAAAGAATGAATGCAAAAACCTATCATCATAATACCCGCCTCCGCCCTCTTTAGCAATTTGAGCAGTACCTGTCTTTGCTGCCACGCTGTAATCTGGAATCTTTATTTTTCCTTCGATAATAGATGTGTCTACTGTCTTTACAAGCATTTTAGATATCGCTTCTGATGTTTCCTTTTTTAAAACTCTTCTGCCTGGTGGTGGTAAAATCTTTTTGGAAACTCCAGTGGTATAGTCTATCTCTTTTACTATGTGTGGAGAAATTAAAACACCGCCGTTTGCAAGAGATGACAAAGCGCGCACAGTTGCTATTGGAGTCAAAGCAATACCTTGTCCGAAAGAAGCTGTTGCATGTTCTACATCACGATTACTTTTTAGGTTACTCACTAGATTCATAGCTTCGTTTGGCAAATCTATACCGGTTTTTTCTCCTAAACCATAATTAAACATATACTGAGAAAATTTATCTTTACCCATTTTCAAAGCAACAAAAGCAGCACCGGTGTTTAACGATTGATTCAAAACTTCTTGCATGGGAATAAGTCCGCGTCCCTTGCCGTCATAATTTGAAATCTTTTTATTATTTAAAACAATAGATCCGGTATCAAAATAAGTGGTTTCTGCCGTCACGCTTCCATTGTCTATACCAGCGGCCATTGTAAGTGGTTTTACTATAGAACCCATTTCATAAACATTTTCTACAAGTGGATTGGAAAATATCGCTGAATTTTTTTCTTCTTGAAAAGAATTAGGATTAAACGTTGGATACATTGCCATTGCGATAATTTCACCATTAGTTGGATCTATGATAATCCCGCCACTATAATCAGATGACCATTTATCATTTATTTTTTTTAGTTCGCTCTCAAAAAATGCTTCTACATTTGGTTCTATAGTAGTCACTATGTCACCCTCGTATCTGGCGCTTCCAGACAGACCATCTTTAATACTAGAAAAAATATCTACAAAAAAGTTACGATAAGAAACCTGATTATCTTTTTTCAAGGTGTCCTCATAATATCTTTCAAGTCCATATCTACCCGCGAGATCATCTCCACTATATGCAACTATGCCAAGCATGTGAGCAGACATACTTCCGCCAGGATACACTCTCCATTTGTCGCTAAAAATATTTAATCCTGCAATTTTTAATGCAGAAATTTTCTCTCCAGTTTCAGAGTCTACTTTTTTCAAAATCTCTTCATATGGATCGTTTTGCTTTTTTGCTTTTGCTAGAAAAATATCTCTATCAATTTCTGGGATTATTTCAGAAATTTTTTCATACACTTCTTCTGGATTTTTTAAAATTTGTGGATTTATAGCCACTATATATCCAGTCTGTAGAGTAGCAGCGGATACTGTATTACCGTCTTTTTTTGAAAAACTAATATTTCCTCTGTTAAATAAATGTGACGTTGGCTTTTTGTGTTGCTGATCAGCACTAGCAGAATATTTTTCAGAATCCACTACCTGGATTACATATAGACGAAAAATAAATACAAAAACACACAGTAAAATCAAAGAAAAAATTACTCTAATTGTTGAAAGATTAGGCTTCATGCCGATTTAAAGCATAACACAACAAGCTTTTATTGTACTGTATTAAATGAGACCAAAGCTGTACTAGGAGTCTTTGAAACGTATCGAGGATCTTTTATCTCTTTATAACCAAGAGAATATGCGAGTTGCATATCAATGTTGTTTCTAAGAGCAATACCCTTAAACTCAAGCTCGCTTATGTTAGAGTTGCGAGTGATCATTTCTTGTTCCAAACTTGCACGTTTTGCAACGTTAAAAACTGTTTGGTTCATAAAATATACGTACAAAAGACAGAGCCCTACGATAATCCATACGGCTGTCCACACCATCACCCTCTCGTCTTTAAATGTTTCTATTTTTGCTTTCATGTTTTTATAAAGAACTATTTTTTTAAATTTTCGAAATTATTCTAAGTTTTGCACTTCTTGCTCTAGGATTTTCTATGATTTCTTCATCTGTCGGTATTATTGGTTTTTTTGTAATCCTTTGTGCTCTGCCCTCTTCTATTAATTTTTTAAAATAATGTTTTACTATTCGGTCTTCTATGCTGTGAAATGATATTACTGCTATTCGGCCTTCCGGTTTTAAATATTCAAAAGCTTTCTCAAGTGCCTCGCTCAACGCTCTCACCTCATCATTTACAGTCATTCTCAGAGCCTGAAATGTGCGTGTAGCTGGATGGATTTTGCCATGATGATATTTGATTGGTGTTGCCATTTTTATGATCTCTACCAAATCAAATGTTGTATCAATAAGCTTTTTAGATCGATACTCAACAATCATTCTTGCTATTTTCTTTGCATAACGTTCTTCACCATAGCTACTGATGATTGTTTCGAGATTTTCCTCATCCCAATTATTTACAATCTCTTTTGCAGTGAGGTCTCCTGGTTTTTGTTCTTCAGAAAAAGTCATTAGGAGTGGCTCATTTTTTTGAAATGTAAAACCCCTACCCGACTCTTGTATTTCTTGAGAACTTAGACCAAGATCAAATAAAATTTTATCTATCTGATTTATTCCCACCTCGGAAAGAACTTTGTCTATGTGTCGAAAATTTGATTGTTTAAAAAAAGTTTTACACTTCATTTTTGACAATCTTTTTTCAGATCTCTCTATTGCCTTTGGATCAGCGTCGATTCCTATTATCGTCGCTTCACCTTGAGTAACAGAGCACACCGCTTCGCTATGACCTCCACCGCCAAGCGTAGCGTCTACAAAGACATCTCCCTTTTTAAGGTCGAGACCGTCTACTGATTGTTGTAAAAGAACACTCTTGTGAATAATTGGTGTATCCATATTTTAAAATGCTCCAATCTCACCGAGTTTTTCCGCCATCATATCTGCTTGCTTCTCAATTTTGCTCTTGTATTCCTTCCAGTTCTTTTCATTCCAGATTTCCACTCTATTGTGAACGCCTGTGAAAACAACTTTATTCTTAAGATCTGCAAAATCTTTAAGAAAATCAGGAATGAGGATTCGGCCGATAGTATCTACATCTGCTTCTACCGCTCCAGCAAGCATAAAGCGATTGAATCCTCTAGTGTCTGCTTGTCCCATACCGAGCTCAGAAAGTTTTTGAGAAATTTTTCCCACTCTTTGAGCGGATACAAAAACAAACAATTATCGAGACCGTGAGTAATCACAACTTTTTTGCCGACTTCTTTTCGAAATTTTGACGGCAGAGAGATTCTATTTTTTTCATCAACTGTATGTGTGTATTCTCCTAAAAGCATATGATTTACCACTATCTCCCACTTGCTTAACATTATATAACACTCTATCCCACCACACTACATAGTTATCCACAATAAATATGAAAAATTTATGGTTGTTTTTAAGATTAAAATTTATTGACTTTTATTTAAAAACAAAAGAAAAAAGCCTCTAGACAGGGCTTTTTTTGGAAACACAGTGTGCATAGGAACTTTTTTTAAAAAAAATATTCCACGCACAAATTTTTATCACGCCACCAGGCGAACGATGTCAGCAGGAGCAAGACTCTCAATCAGGACGACAGTGCCGAGTGTCCATCACTGATTTGAAGTGCCTGCCCAGAGATTGCGCAATGTAATCAGACAGAATCCCAAGACTTTGGGTAGGAACCTCGACGTAGCTAGAGACACTGCATTCGAAAATCTCATAGAGACCCTTGTAACGACCCAAACTCTTGTCCTCGAGAATGAGGCGTCCGACAGACGAAATATGCCGATCCGAAAGCATCAGAAATCGATCCGACTTCCTTGCGTAGGTCAAATTGACCATGAGCCTGAAGATGTACTTGTAATCGAAGTCGACACCGGCCCTCTTGCGATACTCGAAATTGATACGACTCTCTCTGTGCCTCTGCTTGAAGGTGGGACGGATTTCAACCAGTCGGACGAAGCCATCCACACCATCCCCACTCCTCAGGAACGCAGGGCGTACATTGGGAAACACACTCATAGCAAATCCTCCAATCTTGAAAGAACCTAAACCTATGCCGGGAAACGTTCCCGATCCAATAAAAACATATCATCAATAGAGAAAAAGTCAAGTTGGATTCCCTACTTGTGTCGCATCGTCGGAAACAAAATCACCTCTTTAATATTCTTAGTATTTGTAAGTAGCATTACAAGTCTATCGATACCCACACCCACTCCTCCAGCCGGTGGCATACCATACTCCATTGCCTCGATAAATTCTTCGTCAGTACTCTGAGCCTCTGTATCTCCTTGTTTCTTATTTTCTTCCTGCTTTTCAAAACGTGCGCGTTGATCTATAGGATCATTCAATTCAGAGAAAGCTTTTACCACCTCTATACCTGCAACAACAAGCTGAAAAACATCTACAAGAGCTTGATTGTCATCTTTCTTTTTAGCTAAAGGCAAATAATCTGCTGGATAGTCTACGATAAATGTAGGCTGAACAATCTTTGGTCGACAAGTTTTTTTGTAAATATTATCGATAATTTTTTGTACAGGATCTCCAGGAGCTACTTTTACACCGAGCTGTGTAGCTTTGAGTCTAGCCTCATCGAGAGTAATAGACTCTGGATTTGAAATAAGCGCATGTCTTTTTAGTAAATCTAAATATGAAATGACAGCAAACTTTTTTGAGAAATCTATTGTCTGCCCATCAAACTCAAAACTCGCTTTTTTAAATATTTTTTTCACTACGGACTTGAGCATCTTTTCTGTAAATGCCATTTGCTCTGTTTTATTGCTGAAGCTTTCGTAAAACTCATGCATCGTAAACTCTGGGTTGTGAGTCACGTCTATTCCCTCATTGCGGAAATTTCTATTGATCTCATATACTTTTGGAAAACCACCGATTAGAAGCTTTTTTAAATAAAGCTCCGGCGCTATGCGCAAAAAGAGATCCATATCAAGAGCGTTGTGATGAGTCACAAAAGGCTCAGCACTAGCACCGCCAGAAAGAGGTTGAAGCATTGGAGTCTCCACCTCCAAAAAATCAGCTTTGTCTAAAAAAGTACGAACCTCACGAATGATTTGTGAGCGAAGTAAAAATCTCTGCTTTACCTCAGGTGACATGAGAGTATCTAGATAGCGTCGACGGAAACGCTCATCTGCGTCTTGTAAGCCATGCCATTTTTCTGGCAAAGGTCGGAGGCTCTTTGAAAGCATCTTCCAGCTAAGCACCTGCAGAGATTTTTCTCCTCGAGCAGTAGTGAAAAGTGGGCCCTTAATTTCTACAAAATCACCAACGTCTGTTGTTTTTTCAAATAGATCATAATCTTTTTCTGAAACCTCACCCTTTTTTATAAGTCCTTGAAAACGCGCTGTACCGTCATCCAAAGTAAAAAAAGCCAAAGCTCCTTGTGGTCGCAAAGACATTATTCTTCCACAGATACTTATCTCCTTATTTGATTTTGAAAGTGTTCCGAATTTTTCTATAACCTCAGACAAAGAAAAATCCCTTTTTGAATCTATTGGAAAAGGATTTATTCCCTGCGCTTTTAGGGCTTCAAGTTTTTGTATTCGATTATTTCTTATTTCTTCAAAAGAAGACATTTATTTTATACTTATAACAGTATACTTCATTATCCCACCTGGAGTCGAAACTGAAAAGTGTTCACCTTTCTTTCTGCCTATTAAAGCAGCGCCCAAAGGAGATGTCATAGATATTTTTAGTGTAGCAATATCAGCTTCTTCTGAACCAACAATAGTGTAAGTGTGACTTTCTTTCTCTTTTTCTTTTTGAACAGTCACAACAGAACCAACACTTACAGAATCAGTGTCGTGCTTTGATACAATTACAGATGTTTTTAAAATAGATTCAAGTTTTGAAATTCTGTCTTCTATGTTTGCCTGCATATCACGAGCCTCATGATACTCCGCGTTTTCTGAAAGATCACCTAGAGATTTTGCGTATTCAAGATTTTCTGCTACTTCCTTACGACGAACAGTTTTGAGTTCCACAAGCTCCTTATTGAATTCATCAAATTTTTCTTGTGTTAAATAGTGTTTTTCGTCTTTCATGTCAGAATTTATTTAATATAATGCACAGTATTGTATAGATTGTTTGACCTAAAGTCAATCTGTTAGATACTCAGGCCTATATATTTTCATCCAGTCAAGCACCTCTTTCATCACATAAGTAGCACCGAGCTGGTTTGTACGCGCACCTTTTTCCATGATTATGGCAAATGCATAACGTGGATTTTCATAAGGGAAAAAACCAGTCACCCAAGAATTGACATAAAGCTTTGCACTACCTAGCTCGGCAGTACCTGTCTTTGCAGCGACAGATACATATGGCAAATTTAACGCACCTGTCGTAACCGTAAATACAGCCTGTCTCATTCCCTCTTTTACAATTTTGTAATATTCGTCTTTTATTGGGACGACTCTAGAATTTTTTATTGGCTCATTTGGCTTTCTCATTAAAATTGTTGGCTCCAAGAGAGTTCCGTTGTTTGCAATAGAGGCTACACTTCGCACGGCTTGTATTGGTGTCAGCTGAAATCCATACTGTCCAATAGAAGTATGATAAGTATCTCCAAGCCTCCAAGCGTCTCCATCAAAAACACTTTCCTTCCATTTTGGACTAGGTATCGTACCCTCAACCTCATTTAACATATTTATATTTGTTTTTTCACCAAGCCCCATCATTCGCACATATTTTTCAATGTTTGTAATACCCAAACCTCTTTGATCTTCAAAACCACCGCCAATCGTGTAGAAATAAACGTTGGATGAAAGAGCAAGGGCTTCTCGCATATCTACCCAGCCATGAGCTTTCCAATCTTTGAAGACGGTTTTTTGAGTTGGGTCATATGGATTTTGAATTGCAATAGATCCTGTACTTAAAATCTTTTTATTTGGATCTATAATTTTTTCACTTAAAGCAGCGAGTGCCATGTATGGTTTTACAATTGAGCCGGGAGTATACTTACCAGAAACAGCACGATCTAGAAATGGATTGTTTGGATTATTTCGATAAGCATTTATCTTTTCCCTATCTTTTCCATCAGTCATTACATTTGAATCGTACTCAGGAAAACTAGTAAGCGCGATTATTTCACCAGTGTAAATATCCATCATTACGCCAGCGCCACCACGAAAACCATACTGTTCAGAAGAATTTTCTATAGCTCTGTAAAATTCACTTTGTATTCCAGAATCTATAGACAAGGTGACATTTTCTCCATCTTTAGGTGGCTCAACAACACTCTCGGATTTGATTTGTCCCAAAGCATTTGTCTCGACTATTCTTGTGCCGTTTTTTCCAGAAAGTTCCGAATTGAAAATTTTCTCTGCTCCGTCTTTTCCATCGTATTCTGTTTTGTAATAAAAACCATAAGAATCTTTTGTTGGATATTTTACATAGCCAACTATATGAGCAATACCTTTTATCGGAGCATAAACTCGTAAAGCAAAATCTGAGTCTTCTGGATTTATTGCGTTATAAGCTAGCTCCACACCATTTCTATCATAAATTATTCCACGATTTGAAAAGATAGACGTATGTCTCAAACGATTGTCTTCACTTTGTTCTGCAAAGGCCTCGCCTTTTTTCACCTGCAAAACCCAAATTTGAGAAATGTAGATAATAGCAACCAATGAAAATAATCCACCTAAAATAAAAATTATACTTTTAGGAATCGGTTTTTCTAGACGTCCTTCAAATTGATTTACATCAAATTGTGGCAGATTTCTTGCATCAAGAAAAATCTCATCTGGATATATCTCTGCATCAGTATAAGATCTTCTTTTTCTAAAATATTTTAATATTCTACGCCAGGACATTTTTAGTAAAATTTAAGTCTTTTCTTTAGACTAAATGATACCAAAAAAATCACAATCGCACCTAAAGTCCAGCCAAAGCCCCATAGACCAGAAGATGTGTTATAAAGAGAGTCGAAGATCAACCCCCAAAATAAGACCTCATAATATGAGTTGAAATAAAATACTGCTGACAAACTAAGTATTAAAAAAAGCCACCAAGGCATTAAAAATAGACAAAGCAAAATTAAGATATCTAAAAAGATTCTAATCTTTAACATAATTTGATTTTAAAATAGACACCCACCTAAGCTCGGCTACATTTACTGGAGTTTTACAAAAAACTCTTTTAAAAGAATTCGTAGGATTTGATTCTATTTCCCCCACCACAGCGACAATTGTTGGATTTATGCCTGGCAAAATAATAGTATCTCCTTGCACAATGTCTACTTCTTGAGGAACCTTTATCTCAAAATTTCCACCTCCCTTACCAATCAAAGTTACTCCTATATTATTTCTATCTACTACAGCAACAGTCTCTGTATCTACGCTTGAAAAAAGTTTTGCTCGGGAAGTCTTTGCGTAAACTTCGTCAAGTGTACCCAAAACAACACCGTCACCCATCATGACAATATCACCTGCTGAAACACTATCTTCTTTACCTATATCCAACACAAGGGTGTCATAAAAAGACTGAGGTGGTTTGACCAAAACAGAAGCCATAATTCCTTCTATATTATCTTTTCTTCCCCAAAAAGCTTTGAGTTCGTTATTTTCATGTTCAAGCACAGAGAGAGAAAGGAGTTTTGTGTTTGCATTCAAAAGCTCTGATCTAAGATTGCGATTCATCTCCAAAAGTTTTACACGAGAATGTACAAAAGCTTGAAGATTTGAAATTTGTGTAAACAAAAATCCGCCAGATTTCCATACAGGAATTCCAAGCTTATTTGCTGCAGCACCAAAGAAAGAAGGAGAAATGAGATTTACCAAAAAAATCAAGCAGATAAAAAAAGTTACAACTATGAAAGGCAGGAACTTTTTCCTATTACCCTTTTTACTTGGAAGAAGGTAAATCATCTTCGTTTACGATAAGCACTTCTTTAAATGCGTTGATATCTTCTAAAATAATACCGGTGCCACGAGCGACAGCTGTAAGTGGATCTTCTGCTATATATACAGGTATTTTTACATACTCGTGCAAAAGTTCTGCTAAACCTTTTATAAGCGCACCTCCGCCAGTAAGATAAACACCCCTATGCATCACGTCAGCCAAAATTTCAGGAGGAGTAGTCTCCAAAACCTCTCTTACAGATTCAACCAAAGTATCTATTGATTGTGATATAGCCTCTCTCACATCTGCATCTGTCACAACAACCTCTTTTGGTAGACCAGTAATAAGATCGCGACCTTTTATAACAGCTTCCATAGACACATCACCAGGTATTACAGAACCTATAGCTATCTTTACACTTTCAGCTGTTTTTTCACCGATTAAAATTTTAAATTCACTTCTAATATAAGAGATGATATCTGCGTTTAATTTGTCACCAGCGATGCGCAGATTTTTTGAACGGACTACTCCTCCCAGAGAAATGACAGCAATATCAGATGTACCACCACCAATATCAATAATCATACTTCCTACTGGATCCATTACAGGCAAACGAATACCAATAGCAGCAGCTACAGGCTCTTCTACTATGTGCACTTCGCGCGCTCCAGCATTTTTAGTAGCGTCACGCACAGCACGTATTTCCACACTAGTGATACCAGAAGGCACACCTACCACGACCCGAGGACCAAAAAATTTTTTAGAATCCTTTTGCGCATTGTTGAGTAAATAAGTGATCATTTCCTCTGTCACTTCAAAGTCTGAAATCACACCATCTACGAGAGGACGCACAGCTACGATATGCCCTGGTGTCCTACCAAGCATTTGCTTTGCTTGATTACCTATAGCTACTACGCGACCAGTTTTTTGATTTACAGCTACCACAGATGGCTCATTGATCACAACACCACGTCCCTTTACATACACGAGAGTATTTGCAGTACCTAAATCAATACCAATATCATTGGAAAAAAGTTTGTAAAGTTTTTCTATCTGTTTTTTCATTTTCGGTATTTTATAAAGCGCGCAATGCAGACAACAAATCACCGTTTTCCAAACTTACCAAAGGCAACATTTCTGTTTTTCCTGTAGCGCGCACTTTTACCTCCATCATTTCTTGAGCGAGTGTTTTTTCACTTATTACTATTCGGAAAGGTATACCAATGAGATCTGAATCAGCAAATTTTTCTCCAGCACGTGCATCACGATCATCAAAAAGCACTGCCATATCTTTAGAATTTAATTGGTCGTATATTTCTTTTGCCTTATTTTTTACTTGTTCATTTTCACCTACAGTTATCAAATGAATTTTAAAAGGAGCGACACTTTCTGGCCACACTATACCCCTATCATCACTAAGCACTTCTACTATAGTACCCATGAGTCGGCCAATACCAATGCCGTAGCTTCCCATGACAGGATTTTGTGGCTTACCATTTTCATCAAGAAAAGTAAGGTCGAGAGCCTCAGAAAAACGTGTGCCTAGGTTAAAAATATTACCCACTTCTATTGATTTCTTTTCTACCAAATCTTTCTCTCCGCATTCTGGGCAACAATCCTGATCTTTGATTATTTCTTTATTTATGGCGACCTTACATTTTTCACATACGAAAATAATATCTTCACCAGCATCAGTGATAGTCTGAAATTCATGAGAGTATTTACTAAAACTTCCACCAGAAGCAAATGTCAAATATGTATGATCTCCTAGACCAGTTTTTGCAAAAATCTGAGAATAGACGGACTTAATCTTTTCATAAAAAGCGTCATGGTCAGCAGTATCTTTAGAAAAAGAATACAGATCTTTCATCAAAAATTCTCGGCCACGAAGTATGCCACTTTTTGCCCGAGTTTCGTTTCTAAATTTTGTCTGAAATTGGTATGGATACGCAGGCAAATCTCTGTATGAATGAACAAAATTTTTCATCAAAAAAGTGAGGGGCTCTTCGTGAGTAGTGGCAAGCCCAATCTCTCCACCGTTTTTAAGTTGTGTTTTAAACCACACATCAAGGACCTCATCATTCCATCGTCCACTTTTTTCCCAACTTTCTTTGTCTTGAAGTGTGGTGAGAGATATTTCCTGACCACAAATACTGTTCATAGAATCCCTCACTATACGTGTAATGTTTTCCATCACACGCAAACCTAGAGGAAGCATGCTATATACCCCCGCCATTTCTTTATTTATAAAACCTGCACGAATGAGTAGATCGGCATTTTTTGAGACCTCATCTTTTGGGGCTTCTTTTCTTGTTTTTGTAAATAGCTTTGATTGCAACATTGCATTGATATTAACATTAAATGAGTTTGGGGGTCAAAAAATACTTTTCAATTAAAACAAAACTGCACCATGCTCCCTCAGGAGCGAAAATGGTGTGATACGGGATTTCGTCTTGAGTTTGAATCCTGGAAAGATGATTACTAGTGGGGGTGGTAGTGAAGACTCTCGTGCTGTTGGCGTAAACCAAAGGAGACGGCTTGTCTCATCCTAGAATAGTATGTCGATCTAAAACAACTTCACTACATCATGAACTGTCACAACAATCATCAACAGTACAAGCAATGCAAACCCGACACCGTTAAAAGTATTTGCCACCTTAGGAGAAATTGGTTTTCGGCGTATCGCTTCTATTAAAACAAAAAGTAATCGTCCGCCATCGAGAGCTGGGAAAGGAATTAAATTAATCACAGCAAGATTGAGAGAAATAAATGCGGTAAAAGAAAGCAGATAAATAAATCCGAGATGAGACACATCACCAACCATTCCCACTATACCAACGGGTCCAGTGACTTGAGAAAAGTCTCCCTTAAAAGTAACTGTATTGAAAAGAAAAACAGCAAGACCAGAAGTCACACTCCACAAAAGTGACGCGGTGGTTTTTGCACCCTCCCATAAAGCTTGATGCACCGGTAATCTCAAAATTCCAATAAGGTCCATTGATATACCTATGGCCTTTTTATCTTCTACTATTCCACTGACAGGAGTAACACTTGTATTAAATTCATCTTCACCTCGAGTATATACAATATCTATTTTTTCATCTCCATGATTTTTTATAAAATCTGAGACAGACTCAGGACTCAATTGAGAAACAGATGTGCCATTAAAGCTAACAGATTTTATAGAGTCACCCGCTTTTAAACCAGCTAGGTGCGCCGGTGAATCAACACCAACTGTTGTGATTATGACTCTAGGATTTTCTACTACGCCAGGACCCTGATAATCCACCGGTGTAGGCAAACCAGACATAAATCCAGCAGAAATAAGTATCCAAGCAAAGATCACATTAAAACTTACACCAGCGACGAGTACCAGCGCCTGAATCCATCTTGGCTTATTTACAAAACTTCTAGAACTATCAGCTCCAGAAATAGATTCTTCATCTGGATTTTCTCCAAAAATTTTCACAAATCCACCAAAAGGAATTGCGTTTATGGTGAAATCTGTTTCCTTCCATCTAAAAAGTTTTGCGATCTTTGGTGGAAAACCAATGCCAAATTCTGAAACCTTAATCCCAGATTTTATCGCCACAATAAAATGCCCAAACTCATGCACAAGTATCAAAACTCCTAAGATTATTACAAATATTATTATAGACATTTTTTATAGAGTCTTAGCTCATTATTTCTTTCTCTTTTGCAGAAGCGAGGTCTTCCAATTTTTTATTAGTCTCATCTACAATCTTTTGCATCTCTGCTTTTAATCTAAACTTTTCATCCTCGCCCATTCCACCCTCTTTTTCTTTTTTCTGAATGTCGTCCCAAACTTTTTCTCTCTCAGTACGCAGTGTCACACGAGCTTCTTCTAGCTTTTGCTTTGCCATTTTTACAAAAGTATTTCTACTTTCTGTAGTGAGTTCTGGAAAATTTACACGAAGACCCTTGTCGTCCACAGACACAGAAAGTCCGAGGTTTGAAACCATTATAGCCTTTTCTACAACCTTAGCCTGAGACATGTCCCAAGGAGTGATACGCAGGCTTCTCGCCCCTTCTATAGAAATACTTCCTATCTGGCTTATTGGCATTTTTGAACCATATGATTCCACCAATACTCCGTCTAAAATAGTGGGCGTCGCTCTACCTGTGCGTATAGAAGAAAACTCCTTTTTAAGCCACTCTTCTAAATCTTTTATATTTTGTTTAAATGATGAAAAATTGTATGCCATATTTTTTATTAATTTTACCTGATTTTAACCTACAAACACTGGAGTAACAAGAGCGATATGCTCTAAAATCATTTTTACCGAAGGTGATCTGTCGTTTAAATAATTTTTACAAATTATTATTTGATTAAATGTTTCCGTCTTTTCTGAATCAAGATTTTTACCCCAAATTTCGTAGAGGCTTTTTTCTAAATTATTTAAAAATTTAATTGCGAGATTTTTATCTTTTTCTTCGATTATTTTCTCCAAAAGTTTCAGTCTCTCCGCTGTAGAAGAAGAAATAAACTTTTTTACATCATCAGTATCGTCAGTATTTTTCTCTAAACCAAATGAAAGCATTGATACTCTAGATCTAATCGTCGGAATAAAGATCTCAGCAGATGGCACTAATATAAAAAAGTGTGTTCCTTCTGTGGGCTCCTCAAATACCTTAAGTAAAGAGTTTTGTGCTTCAATAGTGATGAAATTTAAAGATACTACAAAAATTTTCTTTCCATTCTCAGTAAAAGATTTCTTAGACTGCATTTCTTTCAGATTTCTCCCCTCATCTATACCAAATGTATCAAAAGAAGCATGCCAAAAATCTGGATTTCCATTTATTTTAAAATTCACATCTTTTTCCAAAAAATCAAAAAGTCTTTTTAAAGACTCTTCTCTCTCACCTTCTACGACATAAGCGTGATGCAAATTTTTCATATATGCATTATAACAAAAGAAAAAGGCCCTCGCCTCGAGAAGGTTCCGGGGGGTTGTCGGATTACTTCAAGAGACGAGGGCCGTGGGCGCGACCTCGATGGCAAGTCCGGGATGAGGACGGACTGTTGCTTCAATCACCTAGTTCTACGCATAGAGGTTTACGCGTGAAGTGCAGCACGGCACCAATAAGCGGATTCGGTGAGAGCAAGGCCAACAAAGATCGGTCAAAAAAGAATATACACCCTAAAAGATATCCTGTCAAGCTATCTCTTTGCGATAATACTCTTTTTGTATACGTCTAGATGTTCTAGGGCGATACCGGTACCTTTTGCCACACAGTACAGAGCATCATCAGCCAAACGAGCTTTTACGCCTGTTCGTCTGTACACCAAATCTGGTAAATTGCGTAGTTGAGAAGATCCACCCGTCATTATTATTCCGTTGTCTATGATGTCTGATGCCAATTCTGGCGGAGTATCCTGAAACACATCTTTTATAGCTTTTACCATTTCTCTCAACTCTTTGTTTATAGCTTTTACAACCTCGTTAGTTTTTATTTCTATTGATCTAGGTAAACCAGTCACAAAATCTCTACCTTTTATAGTAATAGCGAGTTCTTCATCCAAAGGTATCGCTGAACCAACTTTTATTTTTATATCCTCAGCAGTTTTGTCTCCAATACCAAGGTTAAACTGCTTTTTAATGTAATCAGTAATTGCGTAATCAATTTTATTTCCAGCACACTTTACACTTGTAGCAGCCACTATTCCTCCTAGAGAAATCACAGCAACGTCTGTAGTGCCACCTCCGATATCTACTATCATATGCCCCATCGCTTCCTGTATCGGTATTCCAGCGCCAATAGCAGCAAGTATTGGCTCTTTTACAACATAAGCATTCTTTGCTCCAGCTCTAATAGCAGCCTCTACTACAGCACGACGCTCTGTAGAAGTAACACCAGCGGGTACGGATACCAAAACTTCTGGCTTAGAAAGGTTCCATTTACCCAAAGCTTTATTTATATAATATCTAAGCATTGCCTCAGTAACACGATAATCGGCTATCACACCATCCTTCATTGGTATATAAGCAATAATGCTGTCCGGCGTACGACCAATCATACTTTTAGCTTCCAAACCAATAGCTAAAATCTTGTTGTCTTCTTCTGAAACGGCCACAACAGAAGGCTCATTCAAAACGATTCCCTTTCCAGGGACGTAAACCAAAGTACTAGTAGTACCGAGATCGATTCCAAGTTTTTTTGAAAAAAGGCCCATAAGTAACACTATAATAAGAGTTTTTAAAAAGTTTTACAAATAACCACTCATACAATATCCCCATTTTGTAAAATATAGCGTATATGCTATAATTCTGCCATAAAAAATAAAAGAGAAAACATGGCAAAAAAGGACAAAATCGTAAACAATAAATTTGCACACATAGGCAAACTTACACAGACCCTTCGTGAAGAAAGAGGCATCACGCAGGAAGAATTTGCAAAAAAGCTTGGCACCACACAAAGCGCCGTAGCTCGTATAGAAAAGGGTGAACAAAACCTGACGACAGAAATGATTTCTAAAATAAGCGATGCCCTAAACAGAGACATCGTTACCCTTTCTACTGGTGCGTTAAACATAGAGATAGAGGGTGGCAAAAAACTCCATGGAGAAATCACAACAAAAACCTCTAAAAACGGAGCGATGGGTATCCTTTGCGCTTCCCTTTTAAACAAAGGTACAACAACAATAAAAAATGTGCCAAGAATAGAAGAAGTAAACAGAATGATAGAAGTCTTTGAAAGTATTGGGGTAAACGTAAGATGGTCAGGCAATGATGTTGAAATAAAGCCACCAACAAATTTCTCTTTAAAGACAATAGACAAAGACACAGCTGAAAAAACACGAAGCATCATAATGCTTATTGGACCACTCATACACAGAATGAAAAATTTTAAACTGCCTCAGCCCGGAGGATGCAAGCTCGGCTCTCGTACAGTGCGACCTCATTTTTTTGCACTAGAAAAACTAGGTGTAAATATAGAAGCAAAAGAAGATTCTTTTGAAATAAACGCACCAAAACTATCACCAGCAGAAATAGTCTTGTATGAATCAGGAGATACTGTTACAGAAAATGCGATCATGGCTGCTTCTCTTATTCCTGGAAAAACAACAATAAAGTTTGCTTCGGCAAATTATATTGGGCAAGAAGTATGCTTCTTTCTAGAAAAATGTGGTGTAAAAATAGAAGGAATAGGCACGACAACATTAGTGATTCATGGCGTCAAAGAAATAAATACATCAGTTAGCTACTACTTAGCAGAAGATCCGATAGAATCAATGTTTTTCATAGCTGCTTCTATCGTCACAAACTCATCAATCACAATAAAACGCTGTCCGATAGATTTTCTAGAAATAGAACTTCTAAAATTAGAAAAGATGGGCTTTAAATATAGAAAAAGTAAGGTTTACAAAGCCCTAAACGAAAGGACCAATCTAGTAGATATAAAAACACTTCCATCCAAACTCACAGCATTGGAGGAAAAGATACACCCAAGCGTTTATCCTGGACTAAACATGGACAACCTTCCCTTTTTTGCAATCATTGCAACACAAGCTACGGGCACAACCTTTATACACGACTGGGCTTATGA